>CAKTDK010000139.1 GCA_934541205.1 uncultured Eubacteriales bacterium | reverse complement strand
CAGTTAAGACTGCCAAAAAAGTTGATAAAGCGGTTGATATAAGTAAAACTACTAAAACTGCAACCAATTTTAAAAGTTTTCCTAAAAAAATACATATAGGACAACAAGGCAAGCACATATTGGGGCATAACAACTATAAAAAAGGTAAAAGCATTCTTGATATTTCAATAAGCGATGCACAACAATTAATAAACAAATATAGTGGAAAAGGTCGAAAAATTGGCACAAACAGAGAAGTTGTTAATTTTAAAAAAGTTATTGGAAAATATGTTGACCCCAAAACGGGGAAATCGTATTATACCACAGTTGGGACAATACATTATTCCAAATCCGGAACACATCTTGTTCCGGAAAAACCTATTAATTGGAGGACATAAAAATGTATTTTTGGAATGATAGGGAAGAAAAAATTATAGGAAAATTTATTAACAACATTGATAACTATGAAGGACAAGAATTAATATTAAAATGGAAAAACGGGAGCAAAGTTCGGGCAATATTTGATTCTTATATTGAGGATGAGTCTGATTGTGATATGGATGAAGAGGGATATGAGGAGTTTTGGTCTTTTGTTTTCAAAGGGATTAGCATATCTGGGGAGCCCCCTATAAGTATAACTGAAGATGATTATTTTATGGTGAATTACTTAAACTTTCCTAAAGAAATCTTTGCAGGAAAAATAAAAATAAATTAATATTAATAATGCATTCCCCGATTCTGCAAATTAGACTCAAGCAATTAACATAATCAAAGATTTAAAGAATTCTTTAGGAGGTAAATAGTGACGAGTAAAGATCTTAATTTAAAATTAATAAAAAATTTTCCGGAAATTCGAGATGTTTATCTTAAAGAAACATCTTGGCAGGATGGTGACGAAACTGGATCACATGTTATTTACGCAGATGTGTTTGTTCCATTCGTAAAAGCGCAAATAGACAGTAATAATAAACAGAAATTGATCAAAGCATTCAATTTTATCGAAAAACTGCTTAAGTTAAATGATGAATACACAAATGAAGTAGTGGCTTTTAGTGTTCTTGAATCGTTATTATATGATGAAGATGTCGATAATTCTTACTTAATTGAATATGCTAAAACTAATACTTTGAATTTGATTAAAGAAATTATGCAGAATATAGGTAAGTGATTTTATTTATGAGAAAATTACATGTACTTAAATTGTAAATAATAAAAAATTATTGAAAGATTTATGGTTGTTGCAATAATTTTGAAGAAATATCCTTTGCATTCACGCAGTGTCCTATGAAAGAAATCCACGGATTATATTGCAGCATATAATTATTTTTTAGTAAATTACCTGACTTTTAAATTTAAGTATTATCATAACAAGGAGAAAAATTAGCATGATTTATTTGACAGGTGACACACATATTCCGGTTGATATTCAAAAACTTTCTGCAAAGCGTTTCCCACAGCAAAAAGAAATGACTAAAAAGGATTATGTAATTATATGCGGCGATTTTGGCGGTGTTTGGGACGGCAGCAATGAGGAAAAATATTGGATAAAGTGGCTTAAAAATAAAAACTTTACAACGCTATTTATTGACGGTAATCATGAAAATTTTGATATGCTTTATTCTTTTCCGATAGTAGAACTTTGTGGAGGAACTGCACACAAAATCGATAATGGAATTTACCATTTAATACGTGGGGAAGCATATACGATTGACGGGAAAAAGTCTTCGTCTTTGGTGGAGCAGATTCCCACGATAAAGAGTACAGAATGGAAAGGAAAAACTGGTGGTGTGCTGAAATGCCAAATGAACAAGAATATAGTAATGCGGAAAAGAACCTTAAAAAGAATAATTTTGAGGTCGATTATGTGATAACCCATTGTGCACCAACATCTGTTCAAAATGCTATTGCTCCAACATATGAAGAAAACAAGCTGACAGATTTTTTTGAGAGTATAAAAAATAAACTTATTTTTAAAAAATGGTTTTTTGGTCATTACCACAAAGATGTTGTGCTTGATGATAAGTTTGAAGGAGTGTTTAATAAAACTATTAGGATTTAATACGGAGATATTTTATATATTAAATCGTGTTGTGCTGATTTTTAGAATAATTATAACAAGCGCTGATTTTTGTCACCTGCTTTCAAAATCCAGAAAGCAGGTGACTGCTTAATGGGCGCGGGAGCAGCAGGAAATTTCAGATATACAAAAAGTTGAAAAGAATGAGGTACAAATACATATCTAACAAAAATACTTATTAAAACAACCCGATAAAAGAAATGGCGTACTGATTTTAGATTCAGTACGCCGTATTTTTTTCGGCTATTTCAAAGATTTTAAAATCTTCTGTTCATATTCCGAAAACTCGTCGAAAGAGTCAAGGTATATAATGAATTTGTTTTCAGGGTGTTCATCTCTTGGAAGTTCGCTTATTCGGTAGTCATCGCTACTTAAGCGTCCCCCTGTCGTCAAACCATCAAGGGTTAAGTCGGTTGGTGGGGTTATGAAGACCTTGCACAGATTGCTCTCCGCATATACGACAGCATACCCGTCTTCTGCATAACAATAAAGGTTTGCGTTTTCAAATTTATAGTTAATAATGTAATCGATAATCCGTTCACTAGTAGTTCTATCGGCAGGGTCATAAGTTATCTCAAGCGCAGGATAATACCTAAAATTGTCAATACTGAACAACCCGTTTCCAACAGCTGTCAACGCAAGCCAATCGTGATGTTCCCTTACTGTAAATTTATCCTTGTTGGGAACGATTTTGTTTGAATTTGCAAAAACCAAAATTAATGCGACAGAAATTGACATTACCGTTAAAACAATGCAAAGTAAAACAATGCAAAGGCCAAACAATAATTTTTCTCTTTTTGTTTTCATGTTTACCTCCGTATGGTAAAATAAATGTCAACATCGTATGGGTTTATGGCATCAAGTTTTGAAGATATTGTGCCGGCGTTATTTGCCAAAGAATTAAAATCAAGTTTTGACTCTCGATTGTCAGTTATATTATACCATAAAACTATTAAAAATCAATATAAATCGAACTTTTGTTCTTATTTTTGGATATATGCCCAAAAACATGCAGCAATTTTTGGTTATTAAAGTCAATTTATACCAGAAGAATTTTATATTTTTACGATTTTACAAGTAGTGGCAAAATTGATTTTCCAACTCGGCTTCTCTGCCTCTAAGCAACTTAAAAATGAAAATAAACCAATATTTTCATCGTTTTTGTTGATTTGCACAAGATCATAAATATTTTTTGCCAGCACTTAACCCTGTGAGGATCCTGTATATTTTAATTCAAATATGGACCAGAACCTGAAACCGTCCTGATTTTCTTTGAGCCCTATAACGGCTTCATACCACATATTATAGACAGGTTCATCACCATAATCATCACCATCATTTTTGTAATAAATCATTTTATATTTATTATCTCCAAGAGGTGTAATTTCCTGAATATAGGGCTTATTCATTATTCCGCCGCCTCTGTCCAGAGGATACTCGGGGGTATAATAATTACCGTCATAGTAGTATACTTGCGTCGGGTTTTCGTTGTCAAACTGCATATATGTATCGTGGTTTGCTTTGCCGTTCCACACACCCTCGACAAGCCAGTCAATATATGCCCCGGAGAACATATTATGACCAATAACAGCAGACCTTTTGTATGTTAATCCATCTCTGCAAAAATCATATGCTTTGTCTAAATCCAGGTTTCCGTTTTCATCATATGACACGTCAGATATCGGAAAGACCTTTAAAGGATCATCTTTATATATGCTGGTAATATCCCAAAACAAAGTTTTATTTTCAACGTTTATAGAAAGCGGTTTTGCAATATATTCTGTCACTTCGTCATCGTATTTGGGATATACATAACCCAAATGATCATAATTAAACAAAAATTCGTATATATTGTCCTTTTCGCAATCGTAATCAAATAAGAACATTGAAAGAATAGGATCCAAGCGTACGGCGATTTCATCCAATTCCTCCTGTGTAGGTGTGACAAGTTTGTATTTTTGTTCTTTTACCGGATCTGTCGGAATATTTTTCAGGACATATTTTGGAAACACAATATCGTTATTTTCGATGTATTCCTCTCCGAAAAAGGTTTTTGTGTCAAGTTCTTGTTCATCTTGATTTTTCGGTTCGTTGTTTGTAACAACATCCCCCTCTTGTCCGGACGTACATGCTGTAAAGCAGACTAGTGCCATCAAAACAAGCGCTGATAAAACTACGGTTTTGGTTTTAAACATAATGACCTCCAGTTGAATTTATTTAAGTGTCCTTTAAGGCTACCATATGTTACATTGTCACCTTTTTTGAATATCCCAGTATTTACTCCGTCTTGCATATGCATTCAATGCATATTGCTTCATGCAGTGGGAAAAGCCATTCACAGGCTGACTTCTCCCGCTTTATGCAAAGGTCATGTATTCCTTACACTGAATATTGCAGAAGTGCCGGATGTTTTACCATATTTGCCTCAACTTTCTTATTTAAGTTTAGTATAATGCTAAATTGTCAAAAAGTCAAGGGAAAATTAAACATTTGTTCTGTTTTTTAAGATATTTCTGAAATTATGCGAAAAATCAAGCGTATATTAATGTGAGAAGCATTCTTTTACGGGATATAACAAAACGGCATTTCTAATACTGCACTGCCCGGCAATTGCATGACCGTCATTTTTAAAACTGAAATTGCAAAATAAATTCAAAGAAGTTGTATATCTTAGTATAATTCCATCATTTTCTATTAAAAACTTTTGCGCTATATAGTATATTCAGAAAACAACCAGTCTTGTTCCAAATGCAAAAACAAGACTGGTTTAAAGTTCATAATTTTATTGTTTTTCTCTTGCGTAAAGTGCAGCGTAATTAAGGAGCTGTTTTTTGCTCGACACACCGAGTTTACTGTAAATATTGCCGTTGTGGTATTTAAGCG
>CAKTDK010000138.1 GCA_934541205.1 uncultured Eubacteriales bacterium | reverse complement strand
AAAATAATAGAGCTTATTTCCAATGATGAAAGTATAAAGGAACTTTTAAAGCCTACGTCAGAGGTGCCTGGAATAAGTACTTTTGTTATTAATGAAAAAAGCGCAATTCTTTCTTTTAATAATGAATTTGTATTTAAAAGTCCTTTATCTCTTCAGCTTTATAAATCCTGTCTTATAAAATCACTTTGTTCTACCGGTTGGATAGACGATATTATTTTTATAAGCCGCGATTTCGATGATCCGGGATTAAAGCCGACTAAATTTTCACTTGATAATATTGTTACAAATTTTGAAGAGTTGAAAACAATACCTGTAGATATATATTATGTCACTCCTTCAGGAGATAGGCTTAAATGCGAAACCAAGTATTATTATGAAAATTATGCTGAAGATATGACAAGCTTTATAATGAGACAAATTTCAAAAGGACCTTATAACGGAGATTATTCAAAAATACTTCCTAACAGGTATTCAAGTTATTCTATACACGTTGAAGACGGATTATGTGTAATTACTTTTAATGAAGAATTTAAACAATGGGAAGATTTGGATAATGTAACACCTCAGTGTTTTATACAGTCTATTGTTAATTCTCTTTGTTCAAGTCCGAATATAGACAGAGTAAAAATTTCTTTTTCTTATGATGTTTATGAAGAATATAAAGGGATTGATATTTCTAAACCTTTTACTTTTGATGATTCCCTTATGCTTACAAATGAAGAATAAAAACTGCCGATTGTAATCGACAGTTTTTATTATGTATGATTATCATAAATTATTTCTTATAATAATTGTTTGGCTTTCAAAACGGCGGCAACAGTTTTGGCGTCGCAAATTTCATTATTTGAAATCATGTCAAAGACATGAGCAATGGGAATTTTTACGACGTTTAGAAATTCGTCTTCATCGGGAGACATTTTTTTCTGTGTTAAATTTTTTGCCATATAAAGGTATATTATTTCATCGGTATACCCTGTTGAAGGATATATACAACCAAGAGAAATAAATTCCTCGGCAATAAGTCCCGTTTCTTCTTTTAGTTCTCTTTTTGCGCAGTTTAATGGAGTTTCATTTACGTCTATTTTTCCTGCGGGAGCTTCAAGAATAATTTCTTCAAAAGGATATCTGTACTGCTCTACAAAATAACAATTATTTTCATTATCCAAGGCAAGTATACATACTCCGCCGCGATGTTCTACAACTTCACGTATAGATTTATTTCCGTTTGGAAGAAGTACAAGGTCTTTTCTCAAGTTTAATATTTTACCTTTATAAATATAGTTTTTTTCCAAAACTTTTTCAAAAAGTTTCATAAGTATCATCCTTTATTGTTTTATAATGTATAAATTATAGCATTTTATTAAGCTGTTGTATAGCAAATTAACGCTTTTGTACAATTTTTAGCTTTGCAATGTATACCTTTTTAGTAAACTTAAAAAATTTGTAACAATTTATAAGAAATGTGTTGACATACTATATATGTGGTGATATAATTTAAATCACCAATAAAAAACACTATATATAGTGACATATATTTTAGGAGGATTATCAAATGATTACCAAAATTATTAAAAGAGACGGACGAGAGGCAGTATTTAATATTGAGAAGATTGCCAGTGCTATATACAAAGCTATGCAGGTTACGGGAGTAAAAAATTATGATGAAGCTTTTGAACTTGCTGAAAAAGTAATAAATAATTTTGAAAAAAATAATGATATATCTATTCCTACGGTTGAGCAGATACAGGATGAAGTTGAAAGAACACTTATTTCCGAAGGATATGCCAGAACGGCAAAAGAATACATATTATACAGAGCAGAGCGTTCAAGAATAAGAGAAATGAACACTAAGCTTATGAAGACATATGAAGATTTGACTTTTAAATCTGCTGCAGATAATGATTTAAAAAGAGAAAATGCAAATATAGACGGCGATACTGCTATGGGAACTATGCTTAAATACGGAAGCGAAGGCGCAAAGCAGTTTTATGAAATGTTTGTTATTGACCCTAAATATTCAAAGGCTCATAGGGAAGGAGATATTCATATTCACGATATGGATTTCTTCACTCTCACTACTACCTGTACCCAGATTGATATTGTAAAGTTGTTTAAAGGCGGTTTTTGCACAGGTCACGGATATCTTCGCGAGCCAAATGATATTCAAAGCTACAGCGCTCTTGCATGTATTGCTATTCAAGCAAATCAAAATGATCAGCACGGCGGTCAGAGTATATTTAATTTTGAATACGGAATGGCTGATGGAGTTAAAAAGACATTTAAGAAAAAATACAGAGATAATCTTATAAAATACTTTGAAATTTCTACAGGAAAAGAAAATGTTAAAGATATTATAGAAAGTACTATAAAATCAATTGAAGAAGATAAAAAACTTTATCCTACAATTGATAAAAATGAAGCTTATTTAAACGAAGAATTTGAAAGATTATCTGGGGTATTTAGCGCTGAAATTACCAAAAAAGCGCAGAAATATGCCATTGAAAAATCTGTTGCAGAAACTGATAAAGCTACATACCAGGCAATGGAAGCTCTTGTTCATAATTTAAATACAATGCATTCAAGAGCGGGAGCGCAAGTTCCTTTTTCTTCAATAAATTACGGAACTGATACTTCTGCAGAAGGCAGAATGGTTATAAAAAATGTTTTGCTCGCTACTGAAAGCGGACTTGGAAACGGTGAAACTCCTATTTTTCCGATACATATTTTTAAAGTTAAAGAAGGTGTTAACTACAATCCGGAAGATCCAAACTATGATTTGTTTAAATTAGCTTGCAAAGTATCTGCTAAAAGATTATTCCCTAATTTTTCGTTTATTGATGCTCCGTTTAATCTTCAATATTATAAAAAAGGGCATCCTGAAACAGAGTGCGCTTACATGGGATGCCGTACAAGAGTTATAGGAAATAATTTTGATCCTTCAAATGAAATAGTCGCAGGCAGGGGAAATCTTTCATTTACTTCTATAAATCTTCCTCGTCTTGCTATTAAGGCAAATGGCAATATTGATATTTTCTTTGAAAGTCTTGATAAGATGATAGATTTGACAATCGGTCAGCTTAATGAACGTTTTGAAATTCAGGCTCAGAAAAAAGCTAAAAATTATCCTTTCTTAATGGGACAAGGCGTTTGGATTGGTTCTGATAAATTAAAACCTGATGATACGGTAAGAGAAGTTTTAAAACAGGGTACTCTTACAGTGGGTTTTATAGGTCTTGCAGAATGTTTGGTAGCTTTAATAGGCAAACATCACGGTGAAAGCAAAGAAGCCCAGAACCTTGGACTTGAAATCATCGGTCATATGAGAAAAAGAATGGATGATGAAAGTAAAAAGACCGGATTAAACTGGACTCTTATTGCTACTCCTGCTGAAGGATTATCAGGAAGATTTGTTAGAATGGACAGAGAAAGATATGGAGTTATTACCGGGGTTACTGACAGAGAATATTATACAAATTCATTTCATATTCCTGTTTATTATGAAATCTCAGCTTATGATAAAATTGCTAAAGAAGCTCCTTATCATGCTCTTACCAATGCAGGACATATTTCTTATGTAGAAGTAGACGGAGATCCTTGCAATAATGTCGAAGCATTTGAATCTATTATAAGATGTATGAAAGAAAAAGGAATCGGATATGGTTCTATAAATCATCCGGTAGATCATGATACTTGCTGCGGATATACTGGAATTATAGATGATGAATGTCCTAAGTGCGGAAGAAGCGAGGGAGATGTTCCTTTTGAAAGAATAAGAAGGATTACAGGATATCTTGTAGGTACTCTTGATAAATTTAATAACGCTAAAAGAGCTGAGGTTGAAGACAGAGTAAAACATATTTCTATGAGTGTTGAAGAAATGGAGTCGCTTTAAATGCCGGAACTTAATATTGCCGGAATTATAAGAGAAACCATTGTGGACGGTCCGGGACTTAGATTTACGCTTTTTGTTCAGGGCTGTCCTCACAAATGCATAGGATGTCATAATCCAAAAACTCATTCTTTTGACGGCGGAAAAAAAGTTGATATAAAAAAAATAGAAAAAGAAATTTTAAAAAATCCTCTTTTAAAGGGAGTTACATTTTCGGGAGGAGAACCTTTTTGTCAGTCAGAAAATTTATCGCTGCTCGGTAAAAAATTAAAGGAAAATGGACTTGATATAGTAACTTATACCGGATATACTTTTGAATACTTGTTTGAAAATTCAAATGAAAAAAATCATTATATGGATTTGCTTAAGATAACTGATATTTTAATTGACGGTCCTTTTATTTTGGAGCAGAAATCCCTCGCCTTAAAATTCAGAGGCAGTAAAAATCAAAGAATAATTGATTGTCAAAAATCTTTAAAAGAGGAAAAAGTAGTTATAAAGGATTTAACATATTGAAATCATATTATAACTGATATATATAAAACGGATAACAAAAATCCCTTTATATTGCAGTTTTTTATTCTGCAATATAAAGGGATTTTTTGTACTATTATGAATTGATACAATTATATTTTTTCAGGATTTTTAATTAATTTTGCTGGTTAATATATTCTATAGGATCAATATGAGCTTCGTCTTTTATTATTTCAAGATGAAGATGGGGATCTTCTTCGCCTTCTAGCATAGCGGAACATCCTATCTGTCCAAGTACATCTCCGGCAGATACTTTATCCCCTGCGGAAACTGCGATGCTGTTTTCCAAATTGCTGTATACTGATATCGCACCATCCATATGTTTTACAGATACAGTATAACCCATCATTTCATCATAATAAACGTCTTGAACTGTACCGTTTTTAATAGATACTATGTCTTCACCTTGTTCGCCTTTTATATCAACTCCGGTATGAATTCTCCAGTCATCCATTGTTTGCGAAAATACTAAAGCATCTAATGAAAATTCGGTTGCTACTTCTCCGTTGCAAGGCATAACGCATTCTTTATCTGAT
>CAKTDK010000137.1 GCA_934541205.1 uncultured Eubacteriales bacterium | reverse complement strand
GTTAGAAAGAGTTCGTTCTATTCGTGCAAGCGAACGCCGGATATGGCAACAGATAACAGATATATTTGCAGAATGCAGTATTGATTATGACAGAAATTCAGAAATCACTCACGAATTTTATGCTATGGTACAAAATAAGTTTCATTTTGCCATTACGGGACAAACTGCTGCTGAAATTATTTATACAAAGGCAGACAGTGCGAAGGAAAATATGGGACTTACTACTTGGAAGAATGCTCCCGAGGGCAGAATATTAAAATCCGATGTAGTTGTTGCGAAAAACTATCTTGAGGAAAAAGAAATCAGACAGTTGGAGCGTACCGTTACAGGATATTTTGACTACATTGAGGATTTGATCGAAAGAGAAAATACCTTTACTATGGAAGAATTTGCAGCAAGTGTAAACGAGTTCCTTTCATTTCGCAGATATGAAATTTTAAGGGACAAGGGACAAATTTCAAGAAAAGCGGCTCTTGAAAAAGCAAAAGTAGAATATGAAGTTTTTAATAAAACGCAAAAAATCACCTCTGATTTTGATAAGGAAGTAAAAAAATTGCTTGAAAACGGCGGTGATAAATAATGAGTAAATTACAGGAATTGATAGAGGAGCTTTGCCCGAATGGGGTGGAGTATAAAGCACTTGGTGAAATTGGCAAAATATCCATGTGCAAAAGAATAATGAAGGCTGATACTTTACCAGACGGCGATGTTCCGTTTTACAAAATAGGAACTTTTGGCGGACAGGCAAACGCTTATATTTCAAAAGAAAAATATGAGGAGTATAAAAACAAATATTCTTTTCCTAAAAAAGGCGATGTCCTGATTTCAGCAGCGGGAACAATAGGTAGAACGGTTATTTATGATGGAGAGCCGGCATATTACCAGGACTCGAATATTGTTTGGATAGATAATGACGAAACAAAGGTAATCAATAAATTCTTATTTTATTGTTATCAGTTGAAACCGTGGGCTGTTTCAACAGGAGGCACGATTGCACGATTATATAATGACAATATTGCAAAAGCAAAAATCCCCGTACCTCCCATAGAGGTACAGCGTGAAATTGTCCGGATACTGGACAATTTCACAGAGCTTACAGTAGAGCTTACAGTAGAGCTTACAGTAGAGCTTACAGCAAGGAAGAAGCAGTATGAGTATTATAGAGACGAGCTTTTGAAACCGAAAGCAGATATACCGATGGTGACATTAAAGGAAATTGCAACGGATATATACAGAGGTTCGGGGATCAAGCGTGATGAGGTTACTGAGGACGGTATTCCCTGCGTTCGCTACGGTGAAATTTACACTACTTACAATACTTGGTTTGACAAATGTGTTTCACATACAAAACTTGAATATGTTGCAAATCCGAAATATTTTGAATACGGCGATATACTTTTTGCAATCACAGGCGAGAGTGTGGAAGATATAGCAAAATCTGTTGCTTATGTCGGAAATGAAAAGTGTCTTGCGGGCGGGGATATCGTTGTATTAAAGCATAATCAAAACCCGAGATACCTTGCACACGTGCTTGCAACGCAAGCAGCGAGAGAACAGAAAAGCAAAGGCAAGGTAAAAAGCAAGGTAGTACATTCCAATGTCCCGTCTATTGAGAAAATTAAAATTCCATTACCTTCGTTGGATATACAAGAAAGATATGCGAATGTTTTGGATAACTTTGAACAGCTTTGTAATGACCTCCGAATCGGACTGCCGGCGGAGATTGAAGCGCGCAAAAAACAATATGAATTTTATCGAGATTTACTATTGACATTCGCCGAAGGCGATGCGACAATCTTTAGACAGACAGACAGACAGACAGACAGACAGACAGACAGACAGACAGACAGACAGACAGACAGACAGACAGACAGACAGAGCATAATTAGGCTTATTCAGTATGTTTTTGGTTATGCATTAGTGAAACTTTCTGATATTGCTACTATTTCAAGAGGCGGTAATTTTCAGAAAAAAGATTTTTCAGAGGACGGTGCACCCTGCATACACTATGGGCAGATTTACACAAGATACAGCATTTATGCTACATCGACAATTCAAAAAATCAAATCGAACGTGGCTGAAAGGCAAAAGAAAGCCGCTAAAAATGACATTATAATGGCTGTCACAAGTGAGAATGTTGAGGATGTTTGTAAATGTGTTGCATGGCTGGGAGATGATGAAATAGCTGTAAGTGGACATACCGCTATCATCCAGCATAATCAGAATGCAAAGTATTTGTCCTACTATTTTCACACTGCGGATTTTTTTGTTCAAAAGAGAAAACTTGCACATGGGACAAAGGTAATCGAAGTAACACCGAATAGTTTAAATGATGTCATAATTCCTTTGCCATCCATAGAGGAACAAAACCGCATCGTTTTTATTCTCGACCGCTTTGACAAACTATGCAACGACATATCCGATGGACTTCCGGCTGAGATTGAGGCAAGGCAAAAGCAATATGAATTTTACAGAGATAAATTATTATCGTTTGAGGAGGCGAAAATGTGAGCGGATTTAACATAATAATGTCAACTAACGAAAGCACCGTTGTCGCAGAATACACTCCCGAACATAAGAAATCAGACGCGTATCAGAGCGAAGCTGCGCTTGAAAAAGAGTTTATCCGGATGCTTTCAGAGCAGGGATATGAATATATCACGATTAAGAGCGAAAAACAACTGATAGATAATTTACGTAAGCAGCTTGAAAAATTGAATCACTATACCTTTACCGACAGTGAGTGGGAACGGTTTTTCGCTGCCTCTATCGCAAGCGCCAATGACGGGATTTTGGAAAAGACGCGCAAAATCCAAGAGGACTATATACAGGTGCTTACTTGTGATGACGGTACGCAGAAAAATATCTATCTGCTTGACAAAAAGAAAATACACAATAACGCTATGCAGGTTATCAATCAGTACGAAGAAAACGAGGGCACATATAACACACGTTATGATGTAACTGTGCTTGTCAACGGGTTGCCGCTCGTTCACATTGAATTAAAGCGCAGAGGCGTGGCAATCCGCGAAGCCTTTAATCAGATCAAACGCTATCAGCGGGACAGCTTCTGGGCAGCTTCGGGATTGTACGAGTATGTGCAGATTTTCGTTATCTCAAACGGCACGAACACAAAGTATTATTCCAACACCACACGAAACAGCCATATCAAAGAAGCGAATGGGAACAGCAAGAGCAAAAAGACAAGCAACAGCTTTGAATTTACTTCCTATTGGGCGGATGGAAATAATCATGTCATTACAGACTTAATTGACTTTACAAAGACATTCTTTGCAAAGCACACCATACTGAACATTTTGACAAAATATTGTGTGTTTACATCTGAAGATCTGCTTTTGGTTATGCGTCCGTATCAGATTGCGGCAACTGAACGGATTCTAAACCGTATTGAGGTATCAACCAACTATAAGAAAACAGGCACGATAGATGCCGGAGGTTATATCTGGCACACCACAGGCAGCGGAAAAACATTAACATCTTTCAAAACTGCTCAACTTGCAAGCAAAATTGATGGCGTTGACAAGGTTTTGTTTGTCGTTGACAGAAAAGACCTTGACTATCAGACGATGAAAGAATATGATCGTTTTGAAAAAGGTGCGGCAAACGGAAATAAATCCACTTCCGTTCTCCAGCGGCAGTTGGAAGATAAAGATGAAAAAGGCAATCCCCACAAATACAACATCATTATTACGACCATTCAGAAATTAGATGTATTTGTATCAAAGAACAAGACGCACGATATTTATAATAAGCATATTGTCATGATCTTTGACGAGTGCCATCGTTCCCAGTTTGGAGAAATGCATCAAAAAATTACAAAGCAGTTTAAGGACTACCACATTTTCGGATTTACAGGTACGCCGATTTTTGCGGCTAACAGCACAAGCGGCGGAAATCCGCAGTTAAAAACAACTCCACAGGCTTTCGGCGATAAGCTGCACACATATACGATTGTTGACGCCATCAACAATGGGAATGTGCTGCCGTTCAGGATTGATTATCTCGACACCATCAGGCAAAAAGACAACATCAAGGATAAAGAGATTTTAGCAATCGATATTGAAAAGGCGATGAATGCACCGGAGCGAATATCGGAGATTGTAAGCTATATCATAGAACACTTTGATCAAAAGACAAAACGCAGCAGTTTCTATTCGTTCAAAGGACAGAGAGTTGCAGGCTTTAATTCTATCTTTGCAGTCAGTTCCATCCCTGCGGCTATGAAATACTATGTTGAATTTCAAAAACAGCTTGCAGAGAAAAAGAAAAATTTAAATATTGCTACCATATACAGCTTCGGAGCAAATGAAGCGGACTCGGAAGATGTACTTGCTGACGAGAGCTTTGATACGGAGAACCTTGACAAAACCTCAAGAGAATTTTTGGAAAGCGCTATTGGGGATTATAATAAGACATTCAATGTAAATTTTGATACCTCAGGTGATAAATTTCAAAATTTCTATAAAGATCTGTCTATGCGTATGAAAAACCGTGAAATTGATATTTTAATTGTTGTCAATATGTTCTTGACGGGCTTTGACGCAACTACTCTCAATACGTTGTGGGTAGATAAAAATTTGAAGATGCACGGCCTTGTTCAAGCGTTTTCAAGAACAAACCGCATACTGAACTCTGTAAAGACCTTTGGCAACATTGTTTGTTTCCGTGATTTACAGCAAGAGGTTGAGGACGCGATCGCCCTTTTCGGAGACAAAGAAGCAAGTGGTATTGTTATGCTGAAAAGCTATGACGATTATTATAATGGTTATGAGGAAAACGGCGAACATATTGAGGGTTATATCGACCTTATAGATAAGCTGACGGGCGAATTTCCGTTATCAGAGCAGATTGCTGGCGAGGAAGCACAAAAGAAATTTATCAAGCTGTTCGGCGCCATTTTAAGGCTGAAAAACATACTTTCCTCTTTTGATAACTTTGAAGGGCA
>CAKTDK010000136.1 GCA_934541205.1 uncultured Eubacteriales bacterium | reverse complement strand
GTTTAAGATACCAAAGAAATTAAAGTATTGCTTTATTGATTATACGCTTTTGTTATAGTTTGGTCAATCAAAAGAAAATGTTATCAAAATAGGATACGGCAGTTTTTATATCTTCCAAAGAAAGGCCGCAGTAGCCTAAAACGAAAGTTTTTTTGCTTTGGGCCTTTTTATTATGAAAAAAACTTTCCATAGGATATAATTTAACGGAATATTTATTGCATAAATTATAAATTTCATCTATGGTTTTTTGTGTGTTTACTTCCATTATAAGATAAAGTCCTGTTCCGTATTTTGATATTTTTATCTTGCTTTTATTTTTAAGCTGATTTATGGATATGATTATTTGTTCGGTTTTTTTTCGATAAAGATTTTTTGTTCTGTTCAGATGCCTTGTAAGATAACCATCTTTAATAAATTTTTCAAGCGTATGCTGTTCAAATCTTGATACTGTGCAGGAATATGATGAAAACATTTCCTTATATTTTTTTAAAAGATTTTCGGGAAGCACCATATAAGCAATTCTAATAGAAGGAGAAAGTGTTCTCGAAAAAGTGGAAATATAAATTACTTTGTCATTGTTATCAAAACCTGAAATCGGCGGAATGGGTTTTGTTTTATAATTGTATTCGCTGTCATAATCATCTTCGATTATGTAGCGGTTTTTTTCTTTTTGGGCCCATTTTAAAAATTTTGTTCTTTCATAAACAGGCATAATTACTCCGGTAGGAAATTGATGCGAAGGAGTAAGATATGCAATATTGCATGAGGATTTTTTTAGTATTTCAAAATCCATTCCATAGTCATTAAGAGAAATGAATTCTGTTTCTTTGTTATTATTTTTAAGTATCGTATATATTTTTGTATAACCCGGATTTTCCAGGGCGTAAATACTGTCTTTTGGAAGGACTTCTATAAGCATATCCATAAGATATTCTATTCCGGCGCCTATTATAATTTGCGATGGCTTGCAGATTACTCCTTTTTCATTGTATAAGTAACGTGATATAGTATTTCTTAAATTAATATCTCCTTGAAAATCTCCCCGTTTTAAAAGTTCGGGATTATTATACATTACTTCTTTGGAAATCTTTGACCAGGTAGAGAAGGGAAAGGAATTTACGTCAATAAGGCTTGTTGAAAAATCATATTTTATATTTTCTGAGACTAATTTTTCTTCTTTAAAATTATATTTATTTTTTTTAAATGAATCTTTGTATAATTTCGTTACGAAATATCCTTTTTTCGGTTTTGAAATTATATATCCTTCCTGTAAAAGAAGTCCGTAAGCATTTTCAACGGTATTTTGACTTATTTTCAGCTTTGAACATAAAATTCTTTTTGACGGCAGTTTATCGTCAGCTTTATAATTTCCTTTTTGTATTTCCTTTTTGAAATAATTATATAATTGCATATATAACGGAACTTTATTTTTTTTATCCAAATTAATCATATATGACCTCATAAAAAAATCTTAAATTGACACTTTTAATAATGCCACAATAGTAGTATAACTAAAAATACAAATGAAATCAATAGGGAGAGATAAATATGGAGAAAAGATATGAACTTAATAAAAATCTTGCGCAAATGCTGAAAGGCGGAGTAATAATGGACGTTACAAATCCGGAGCAGGCAAAAATTGCACAGGAAGCAGGAGCAGTTGCAGTAATGGCGCTTGAAAGAGTTCCCTCTGATATAAGAAAAGAGGGAGGGGTTGCAAGAATGAGCGATCCAAAAATGATAAAGGAAATACAAAAGGCAGTAACAATTCCTGTAATGGCAAAAGCAAGAATAGGACATATTGCCGAGGCGCAGATACTTGAAGCGATTGAAATAGATTATATAGATGAAAGCGAGGTACTGACTCCTGCTGACGATATGTATCATCTTGATAAATTTTCTTTTAAAGTTCCTTTTGTATGCGGCGCAAGAAACATCGGAGAAGCGCTTAGAAGAATAGGAGAGGGAGCTTCAATGATACGCACTAAGGGAGAAGCCGGAACTGGAAACGTTGTTGAAGCTGTAAGACATATGAGAACTATGCAAAAAGATATAAGACGGCTTTCAAATATGCCTAAAGAAGAACTTATGACATTTGCAAAGGAAAACGGAGCGCCTTATGAGCTTGTTTTGTATGTTGCGGAAAATAAAAAGCTTCCTGTTGTGAATTTTGCGGCGGGAGGAATTGCAACTCCGGCAGATGCAGCGCTTATGATGCAGCTTGGAGCAGAAGGCGTTTTTGTAGGTTCAGGTATATTCAAATCGGAAGATCCTATTAAAATGGCAAAAGCCATCGTCAAGGCTGTTGCTTATTATAATGACCCCAAAATACTTGCACAGGTAAGTGAAAATTTGCCAAAGGCTATGAAAGGACTTGAAATATCACAGATACCTGATAATGAACTTTTGGCGTCAAGAGGATGGTAATATGATAAAAATAGGGATTTTGGCGCTGCAAGGCTCATGTATTGAGCATTTTAATATCCTTTCAAAAATAGACGGGATAACTCCTTTTTATGTAAAAACTGTAAAAGAGCTTGACAATATAGACGGTCTTATTATACCTGGAGGGGAAAGTACGGTTATATCAAAACTTTTAAAGGATTTTGATATGTTTAATTATTTAAAAGAAAAAATAAAAAAGGGCCTTTTTTGTTATGGAACCTGCGCCGGCGTAATTCTTTTGGCAAAGGAAATTAAGGGTGAGGCTTGTCATCTTGGCCTTATGGATATAACTGTTTTTAGAAATGCTTACGGACGGCAGCTTGGAAGTTTTGAAACAGAACTTGATGTTTTGGAAGTTTCGGATAAAAAAATAAAAGGTGTATTTATAAGAGCGCCTAAAATTATACGTTGTGGCATTGATGTAAAGATTTTGTGCAAATATAAAGACAGCCCAGTTATGGCAAGGCAGAATAATATGCTTGTAACAACGTTTCATCCGGAGCTTACAGATAATTTGGCTGTACATAAATACTTTGTAAAAATGATAAAGGACAGTTTTATATAAAAGAAATGTTTTTTAGTAGTTGAAATTTTATTTTTGAAGTTTTTATAAGGATTTAACTGTTAAAAAGTATTGCAAATACTGATTTTTTCCATATTAAGAAATTTAAAATTACTGTGAATTTTTAGGATTTTGTGTTCCAACTGAGCTTGAATTTTTTGTGGTATAAAAATGATACAAATATTATAAATACTCTTTTTTAAAACAGAGTGGAAAAGTGGCAGGTTTATTTTATATAATATAAATATTAAGTAAGGTGGAAAATCAAAATTTAAGGGAGATAGATTTATGGAAAAACGACCAGTTACAACATTATTTATGTTAATGTCTGTAGATGAAAAATAAGTACGGGGCAGACGGATAATATGGATGTCGATTTAGACTTCCCTAAAGTTTTGGGCGTTAAAGAAGGATTGCATCAATATTATGAAATAGAGCAGACAACTGATTTATGGACTTTAAATTCAGGTCGGGTTCAGGAAAAGATAGGAGTTAACAATAAACCGTTTCCAAAAAAAAGTTCTGTTTCATTTGTGATAATGGACAATAATCATCTTACAGAGCATGGCATACGTTACTTCTGTGCTTTATCAAAGGAATTTATCCTTATAACAACAAATTCAATGCATCCTGCATATTCCGTTAAAGAGGAAAATATACATATCATTTTTCAGGAAACGCTTGATTTGGAGGGTGCTTTAGTAAAATTAAGAA
This sequence comes from uncultured Eubacteriales bacterium, assembly GCA_934541205.1. Lineage (GTDB taxonomy): Bacteria > Bacillota > Clostridia > Oscillospirales > RGIG7773 > RGIG7773. Next base: position 1,269 of record CAKTDK010000136.1, on the reverse strand, counting down.
ACCGTTATGGATGCGAGAGACTTACTATACAGACAGGCGGAACATTAAATGAACTTTTTCTGAGACAAAAGCTATTTGATTATGTTGATATTGTTGTAGCTCCGGTACTTATTGGAGGCAAGGCAACCTCCACCTTAATAGATGGCCAGTCATTGACATCTGATGATGAATTGGGAAAGCTGGGTGTTTTAAAACTGGAAAAATGTGAAATATTGAATCATTCATATATAAGGCTTAGATATAAAGTGATTGGATAAAACAATTACCGTTTGTTAAGAAACTTGAGATATTTTCAAACAATTTTAAAATTTATTCTATTGTCATAGACGAAATTACATAAGAGAGTATATACCTGCTGTGTTTGAACAAAGATTTTAAAATTAAACGGACAGTTTAATCTGTCCGTTTAATTTTGGGATAAGGAGTTTTTATTTGTGTAAGTCCAAGCAAATAATCTACGCTCACATTATAAAACAAGGCTAATTTAATCAGCATTTCATCTGTTAGGGCAATGACGCCTGTTTCATATTGAGAATAAGTATTTTGCGCTACTCCCAGTACTTTGCATAGGTCTTTTTGCTTTAAATCGTTGTCTTCTCTAAGAGCCTTTATGTTTTTGTGAATCATTATGCATCACCGTTTATAGTATGAACTATCTGTATTAAAGATATTTACTTTTATCTGTAATTCAGATATAATTATAAAGAAGTGATAAAAATGTCGGGTTTTTGGCTTAAATGTTGGAGTGGGTTAATAAATCCCAATTAAAAGAAAATAACGTTGTTTTATCAAAAGAATTATATTTTTGCAAAGGATGCGGAAAGATGAAAAATATTGTTTTAAGCCGTAAGGGTATAAGATGATTAAACTATTTAAATAAAAAATTTTTAAAATTATATTGACTGTATATGTAAAGTACGCTATACTAAAAAAGTAAAGCACGCTTGACAAAAAGTACTGGAATAGTTTTAATTAATATGTCTTATTAATACCAGGTTTTGCAAGTTTGAGTTTTTGATGTTTTGTAATTTTAGCTTGGTAAAATAATCTTTTTTAGGATTTTTTCGAGTTTATTTTTTAATAAAAATAATACAGAAAAAATTTTTTTGCAAAATGATAGAATTTTTTAGTATAAAGGGGAGGAGTTTATTATAAAAACAAAAATAAGAGAGCTCAGAAAAGAAAATAAAACCTCTCAGCAGGAGCTTGCAAATGCGGTTGGAGTTACAAGACAGACAATAATAAGCCTTGAAAATGAAAGGTATACGG
>CAKTDK010000135.1 GCA_934541205.1 uncultured Eubacteriales bacterium | reverse complement strand
TGCAGATAGTTCAAAAGCTTGCAGGATATTCTCTTGGAAGAGCCGACCTTTTAAGAAGAGCTATGTCAAAAAAGAAAACAGACGTTATGGAACAGGAAAGAAAATATTTTCTTTACGGTTTAACGGAAAACGGCAAAGAAATTTTCCCTGGCGCAATAAAAAACGGTGTTTCTGAAAAAATTGCAAATGATATTTTTGATGAAATGAGCTCTTTCGCCAAATATGCTTTTAACAAATCTCATGCCGCAGCCTATGCGCATATTTCATTCCAAACCGCTTATTTAAAATGTCATTATTCCTGCGAATATATGTCTGCCCTTATGGGAAGCGTTCTTGACAATCTTGATAAGGTTTGTGAATATATAGCGCTTTTGCCGCAAATGGGATTAAAGCTTTTACCTCCTGATATAAATACTTCTGCCGAAACTTTTGAACCTTTGGATAAAACAACTATAAAATTTGGTCTTACCTCTATCAAAAATATAGGAAGAAATTTTATAAAACAATTGATACAAGAACGGAACGATAAAGGCGAATTTAAAAGTTTTTATGATTTTTGTCTTAGAATGGCAGACAAGGATTTAAATAAAAAAGCAATAGAAAGCCTTATAAAAAGCGGAGCTATGGATACCTTTGGCCATACAAGAAAAAGTCTTATGGAAAGTTATCAGGAAATAGCCGACGCCGCTTCAAAAGAAAAAATGTGTCAAATTTCAGGTCAAATAGGTCTTTTCGGAAGTATGGAAGATTCCTTTTCAAGAGCCATGATAATTGATATGCCCGAATATGATAAAAACCAAATTTTATCTTTTGAAAACGAAGTTGCAGGTTTTTATATTTCCGGCCATCCAATGAAAGAACATCTTGAAAAAATAAAAAAAGCCGGCGGCGATATTATTTATAATATAATAAATTCTGTTGAAGAAAATGACGGAAAATATTTTGACGGTAAAAATGTTACTTTATATTGCATGATATCAGATATACATGTAAAGAAAACAAAAAAAGACGAAAGAATGGCATTTATAACACTCAACGATTCAACTTTGCAGACAGAAGGAATATTATTTCCGGCTGTTTTCAAAAAATACGAAGGATTCTTTAACGAAAACTCCATATATAAAATAAAGGGAAGAATATCTTTAAAAGAAGACGACGGTGTAAAAATACTTGTTTCCGACGCGGTGGAAATAACTCCCGAACAGATAAATACTGTAAAAAACAAGCTGTATATTGTGTTATCCAAACGTGATGAAATTATGGATGATATAATTAAGCTTTTAAAGCTTTATCCAGGAGAAAGTACGGTCTATTTTTATTTTGAAAACGAAAAAAAATGGATAAAATCCAAAAGTACAGCTTGCGAAATAAATGAAGATTTGATAAACACTTTGAAATCCGTGTTGGGAGAAAATAATATAATTGTAAAATAAGATTAGTAATAATTAACAAATAGCAAAAAAAGCGTGTTGGTATTTTGTTAAGTTTTTTGTTTGGTTTAATGTTTATTTTATTGTCAAAATTATTTTGTTTTGATATAATAGTATTGTTCAGCTTTTAAAAATTTTATATACTCAAAATCCCTTTACGGAGTTTATTTGCAGATTTGAGGAGGAATTGTGATGTCAGAAAATAAAGTAAAAACTATCGGCGTTTTAACAAGCGGCGGCGACGCTCCGGGAATGAATGCCGTTATAAGAAGCGTTGTAAGAACCGGTATCGCAAAAGGTATGAGAGTTGTAGGCATAAGACAAGGATATGTCGGACTTATGACTGGCGACATTATGGAAATGGGTCTTAGAAGTGTTTCGGATATTATTCAGCTTGGCGGAACTATGCTTTATACTGCCAGAAGCAAGGAATTTAACAGTCCTGAAGGCGTTAAAAAAGCTGCTGAAAAATGCAGAGAAATGGGCATTGACGGAATCGTTGTCATAGGCGGAGACGGCTCTTTCAGAGGAGCAAGAGACCTTTCTCTTGAAGGTATACCATGTATCGGAATTCCGGGTACAATAGATAACGATATTTCCTCTTCAGATTATACAGTCGGATTTGACACAGCTTTGAATACTGTGTGTGAAATGGTCGATAAATTAAGAAGTACTACTCAGTCTCATTACAGATGTTCCGTAGTAGAAGTAATGGGAAGACATGCGGGACATATTGCTTTGGAAGCCGGTATCGCAGTAGGCGCTACTTGTATTATAGTGGAAGAAGTCCCTCATGATATTAATGACATTATTGCAAAAATTGAAAAATCACGCGCACTCGGAAAACATCACTTTATTGTTATGGTTTCGGAAGGTGTGGGACACAGTGAAGAAATCGCAAAACAAATTGAAGAAGGTACAGGAATAGAATCAAGAGCTACTATTTTAGGTCATGTTCAAAGAGGAGGCGCTCCTACAGTGCGTGACAGAGTTGTCGCTACAAAGCTGGGTTATTATGGCGTTGAACTTTTATCACAGGGAATCGGAAACAGAGTTGTTGTAATGAAAGATGGAAAAGTTGTAAATTACGATATTTTAGAAGCTCTTTCTATGAAAAAAACAATTGATATGAATCTTTATAAAATCGCTCATGAAATTTCAATATAAGCATAACCACCCATAAAACGGGTGGTTTTTTGTTTTGCTCTTTGAGCAAAACTGTCTAAAAATACTAATATAAGGAAAAGGAACACTTTTTAAGTGTTCCTTTTCCTTTTTTCAAAATAATTCATCAAGTAAAATATAATATCTTATTAAATCCCAGTCAGGATTAATTTCTAATTCTTCAAATAACAAATTAATATCAAAATCCGTATTATGATTTTGTGAATACTTTCCGTAAAAATTATCTTTAAGGCTTCTGTAACAAAGAGCTATGTCCTGATATTTATCAGCTATGCCTGCTCTGCCTAAATCAATAAATCCGCTGATTTTATCCTTGTCGGCAAATATATTCGGTAAACAGTAATCTCCGTGTGAAAATACATAATTTTCATCCGGTCTGTTACTATTAAGCCATTCAAATAAATGCTTCGGAGAATCAAATCCATTTTCTCCATAGGTTCCTTCTTCAACATTATAAATACTGCATAAATTATTTTCAACACGATATTTTGCAAGCTTCAGCTTATTATCAAGACAACTATTGCAAGGACAATCCGATATATCTGTTTGCCACAGCATTTTAAGTCCTTTGGCAAGAAGTTTTATAAGAAGTTTTGGATTTTCCATAAATTCTGAAGAACAAAGCATTTTTCCTTTTATTTTGCTCATAAGAAGATAACTCATATTCTCTGATTTTTCAAAAGCAATAATTTTTGGAACAAAATTTTTGCTGAAAAGCCATTTCATAATATTATATTCCGTTTCAGATTCCACATTTTGCTCTTGAATCTTTAAAACCATATCTTTAAAACAAAAGATTTTAGAATCTGATTGTCCGATATCATCAACAATATATTTTTTATTTTCTATTATTTTATATATATTTTCTGGTATATTCATAATTTTCATACTTCTGCTCAATATGTAGATTTTTTGTTCTCTGCTTTCCAAATAGGCGGTTTCAGCGTACCATTGCTGTATTTTTTAAGAAAAGAAGAAAACTCATCACTGTCGAATTTTCCGTTTTTTACTATAATTTCTTGTTTTATATGTTCAAGCTCTATTAAATAACCGCTTTCAGCAAAGCCATTTCTAAGATAAAAATTCTTTCGTCTTAATCTTATATCAATGTCTTCAGCGTTGGTATCACATCTTTCAATAGAAATAATTATCTTACTGTCTGGATATAAAGAAGAAATCTCATCTAAAATTTTACTTCCATATCCTTTGGAACGGATATTTCTGTTAACTGCTAAAAACATAACAAATATAATACTATTGAGTCTCGCCATATAAACAAATCCGCAAAATACATCTTTATCATAAAAAGCAAGAAAATCCGTATCATCTTTTTTTGCCATAAGAAGCATCATCCAATAAGGCATTCTTTCTTTTTTAGGGAAAGAATCTATATAAACTTCTTTTACTTTTTTATTTTTTCTTGTAACCTTTTCAATTTTCAAACTCACCTAATACCACTCCTTAATAAAGTAATACTAAACCGCAAATATTTATTAAAAAAACTCCGGAATTTAATGATAAAAAACCGGAGTTTTATTTTATAAATCATTTTTTACTAAATCTTCATAAGTTTCTCTTTTTATAACAAGACGATCCTGCCCGTCTTTAATCATTACAACCGCAGGATTTGGAATTCTGTTATAATGAGATGCCATAGAATAATTGTAAGCTCCTGTAGATAAAACAGCTATTATATCACCGCTTTGAGGTTGTTGGATAAACATATTTTCACCAATTAAATCACCACTTTCGCAGCATTTTCCTGCTATTGTAACAGAAAAATCTCTCGGCTTTGACGCTCTATTAGCAATTACCGCTTCGTACTCAGATTTATAAAGAGCATATCTTGGATTATCCGTCATACCGCCGTCTATAGCAACATACGTTCTTATCCCCGGTATTTCTTTTACCGAGCCCACTCTGTACAGAGTAATACCTGCTGCTCCCACAATAGACCTGCCAGGTTCCATTAAAATAAAAGGAAGTGGAAAATCGTTTTCTTCACAAGTATTTTTTACCGTATCAGATACGCTTTCAATATATGAACTGTATTCAATAGGATTATCATTTTCGGTATATTTAATTCCGTATCCTCCGCCTAAATTCAGTTCTTTTATAATATATCCAGTTTCATTTCTTATCTGTATCATTAATTCAAGAAGCCTTTTTGCCGCTTCTTTAAACGGTTCAAGTTCAAATATCTGAGAACCTATATGACAATGAACTCCGCAAAGATTGAGGTTTTTCATTTCAATTGCTTTTTTTAAAAATTCTTTTGCTTCTCCTGTTTCAAGAGCGACTCCAAATTTTGAATCTATTTGTCCTGTCATAACCGCGTCATGAGTATGAGCATCTATTCCGGGTTTTATTCTTACCGAAACATTTGCATTAACATTTTTCTCACAGCAAAGCTTATCCAAAACTTCAAGATCATAAAATCCATCGAGCACAATAT
>CAKTDK010000134.1 GCA_934541205.1 uncultured Eubacteriales bacterium | reverse complement strand
AGAATCAAAAAAGGATATTGAAGCTAAAGAAGAAGAAAAAGAAAATTTAGATAATTATCTTAATGCTACAAAGAAAAAAATAGATGTATATAACGAAATGATAGATAATTTAAACGGCGAATTGTCTTCGCTTGAAACAGAACTTGCCTCGGCAGAAGAGGAACTTGATGCTCAGATTGAGCTTTATAAAAAAAGACTAAGATCTTCTTATATGGAAGGAGAAGTAAGTTTTCTTGATGTTTTGTTTGACTCCGGAACAGTAAGCGAATTTCTGATAAGTTTTGACAGTCAGAAAAGAATTGCGGAAAATGATAGAAAAATAATGGAGAATATGGAAGAGGCAAAGAAAAAAATATCTGTATCTATATCTTCTATAGAAAATAAGAAAAAACAGCAGATTTCTTTAAAAGCTAATCTTCAGTCTGAACAAAAAAATTATGAGACAGAGTTATCAAGGGCGGAAAATGCTATTTCCGAGCTTGAAAATGATGTTGAAGCATATACCAAAAAGCTTGAAAAAATAGAGCAGGATGAAGAAAGAATTAGAAATGAAATTAAACAGCTTACAAATAACAATACGGAATATGTAGGAGGAGAATTTACATGGCCTCTTCCCGGATATACACGTATTTCATCTCCCTTTGGAATGAGATGGCATCCGGTAATCGGAGGTAACAGATTTCACAATGGTATTGACCTTCCTGCACCGAAAGGAACAAAAATTGTTGCTGCAAATGACGGAACTGTAATCAAAAAGCAATATTCCAGTTCATGGGGAAATCATGTTATTATTGACCATGGAGGCGGAAAAGTTACTCTTTATGCTCATGCGTCTGCATTTGCAAATATTTCCGTAGGTCAGAAGGTTGCAAAGGGCCAGACTATTGCATATGTAGGAACTACAGGATGGTCTACGGGAAATCATTTGCATTTTTCCATTATTATTAACGGTGAATATGTAAATCCGACTTCTTATTTCAGCTGATAAATAATATAAATATATAAAGATAATTTTTAAAAGAATTTATTGGAGAATTATTATGAAGAAAAAAATAAATATTACTACGGCAATATTTTTTATTACTGCAGCAGTCATTATCTCTGTTGTTTTAAGCTATGTATATTTTTCATTTGCCGTTAAAGACTTGAATGTTAAAGCCGATAAATATGCAAAGCTTGATTTGGTAAGTCAGATAGTTGAAAATAAATTTGTAAAAGATATAGATTCTAAATCGATTGAAGACGGAGTTATAACCGGATATATGTATGGACTGGGGGATAGGCACAGTACTTATCTTACAAAAGAAGCTTTCAGTGAAAATCAGAAAACAAACGAAGGCAAGTTTCAGGGAATAGGTGTAAACGCTACGAAAGATGAATCGGGCTATATAAAAATATATAATGTATTTAAAAATTCTCCCGCTGAAAAAGCCGGTATTAAAAACGGTGATATAATTGTAAAGGTTGAGGGAGAAGACGTATTTAAACTTGGATATGAAACGGCGGTTAATAAGCTTTTGGGTGAAGTGGGAACAATAGCTAAATTCACTGTTCAGAGAAATATGACAGAGCTTATGGACTTTGAAGTAGTCCGTGAAGAATTTAAAATTGAAACCGTTGAATATCATATGATGGATAACAATATCGGATTTATAAGAATATCTCAGTTTATAAACAATACTGATACAGATTTTAAAAATGCAGTGGAGGATTTAAAATCCAAAGGGGCTCAAAAGCTTGTATTTGATTTAAGATATAATCCTGGAGGCTCACTTGAAATTATAACAAATGTTTTGGATTATCTTTTGCCTGAAGGGACAATTGTAACTATACAGGATAAAAACGGTGTTCAAAAAGAATATAAATCTGACGCCAGCTTTGTAGATATGCCTATGGCGGTAATTGTTAACGGTAGTTCTGCAAGCGCAGCAGAATTATTTACCGCAGCTCTTCGTGATTATAAAATGGCTACTATAGTAGGAACAAAAACTTATGGAAAAGGTACGGCTCAGGAAACAATTCCTTTGGGAGACGGAACTGCAATTGTGCTTACAGTTGATATGTATATGCCTCCGAATGGAGTAAATTATGACGGTGTGGGAATAATTCCGGACGTAGCTGTTACTCCTGAAAATGAAAGTCAAGTTGATTTTTATAACTTGCAGGAAAGTGATGATATCCAGCTTCAGAAAGCTATTGAAGTATTGAAGTAATTTAAAAGGACAGATTTTTTAATCTGTCCTTTTTTGAATTTTATGTTAAATGTTTTTTATTATTTTGAATATCTTATTTCTGTAAAAGATATAAGATTTTACGTTGCTGACACTTCCCAGAATGACAATTTAAGAAGATATAATTCAACCGCCAAAGCTTTTTCAAAATAACAACTAAGAGAAAAGTTTTTCGTTATTTTGTCTTTCAAAATGGCAATTAAGAGAAAAATTTCTTTGTTATTTTGATTATTCAGAATAACAGATAAAATAAAATCTCTTCTTTAGAATATCAAAAAGATAAAAGAACTTTAATTTTGGATGTAAATAAAGTATGTTTATTCAGTATACAGCAAAGAAATTTTAATTTAAAAATCTATATTATTTATAAAATTCTCTTGAAAATAATTAAGGGAGTTTAAATCAATATTTATACTGTTTTTTGATATATTTTCTTCATCCGTATCGTTTTTTGAAATTTTATTAAGCAGTATTTTTTTTGCACCTTTTAAAGCTCCGTTTCCCAAAAGGTGTATTTTTTCCGTTTCTATTTCCGGTAAAAGACCGATATATAATGCATTTTTTATATTTAAAAATTTTGAAAAATTTCCGAAAAGATAAAGATTTTTAATCTCGTTTATAGCTGTACCGCTTTCTTTTAAAAGACATCGGATGCCTGTATAAATTGCTGATTTTGCAAGCTGTATATTTCTTATATCTTTCTGAGAGAGATATATTCCGGTATCGGAAAGATATATTTTATTTTCTTTTGTATATATGGAATTTTCATTTATTTTGCCGTCTTTAAAAATTTGGCCTGTCCTTAAAAGAACAGTTAGAAAATCAATAACACCGCTTGCGCAGATTGAGTTTACAGAAGAATTTTTATTAATTGTTTGATATTTTACATTTCTTCCGTCAAACCATACTTTTGAAACAGCTCCGTCTACAGCCGGAGAACCGCAGCTTAAAATAGCTCCTTCAAAACATGGTCCTGCGGCAGTTGAACAATTATAATATTTTCCGTTTTTATATAGTACTATTTCACCGTTTGTTCCGAGATCTGCAAAAAGAGAGGGAGAATCAATATTTTCCGAGGAAATTATACCGCAGGTGATGTCAGCTCCGACAAAGGCGTCCATACATTTTGGAATATATACGTTATTACTATAGTTTTTAAAAGGCAGTTTATAATATTTTCCGAACATTTCTATATTTTTATAGGGAGCATTTGAAAAAACAGAAGTATTTTTACCGGTTAAAATATAAAGCATTACAGTATTTCCGGTTATAATAATATCCTTTATTTCCAGTGAAATATTTTTTAGTTTTGATATAATACTGTCGAGCTGATTTATTGTTAAATTCGTTAATACTCCCGGATATTTTATATCGTATTCAATTCTTGAAATAATGTCCGCGCCGGCTGTTATCTGAGAATTTTTTTCAAGTATATATGAAATGCTTTCTCCTTTTTCATTAAAAAGCTCTGCTTCAATATTTGTAGTTCCTATATCTATTGCAATATATGAATTTTTTGTATGTGCGACATGATTATTTATAACAAAATGAGAAAAATTTTTATTGTCAAAAGTTATATCCATGTTGTCAAAAGGAATTGTACAGCAGCTTAAACGTATTTTGGAGTCTATTTCTTTCTTTGTCAAAAATAAAAGCTCTTCTTTTTGCGGTGGCTGAGGATTTTTTATTGTTATTTTGCATTTTCCGCAATTTTTCTTTCCGCCGCAGGGATGAGAAAAAGATATATTTAAATGATTAAATATATCCGAAACGGTTTTAAAATTATTTTCTGTTTTATATTTTATTCCGTTTATATATATGTTCATAATAAATTCCTTTTAGATTTTTTTATATAATAAGATTTCAAATTGTATAAGAGTATCAAGTTCTTTTAAACTTTTAATCTTTTCCTGATCTGATTTTGAGGTTTTATAATAATAAGGAGTCATTTTAAAAAGATTTTCTATATCATTTGGGCTGTCAAGATGTATAATTTTTTCCGCAGTTACTTTTTCTTCAAAATCAAAGCCTTCTAAATCATAGTTTTTATGCTGATTTTTATAAGGATTTTCATATATTGCGCTTTTAAGTTCAAAAAGATGATTTTCACCGGGAATTACAAGCATTAATATACCACCTTTTTTGATAATTCTTTTATATTCTTCTTTATTGAAAGGTGCAAATATATTTAATACGGCATTACAGCTTTTATTATTTACCGGTATATCAAATATACTTGCAACAGCAAATTCAATATCTTTGTTTCGTCTGCCTGCTTTTGCAAGAGCAAATTTCGATATATCTATTCCGTAAACGTCAAAACTTATTTCTTTTCCTTCAAGAAACTGATTTAATGCACAGGTATAGTAGCCCTCTCCGCATCCGGTATCAAGGATTATATTGTAAATACTTTTGTCAAGATGTTTATATAAGGTGTTATTTATATTTTCAGATAAAATGCTGTAATATCCTTTTTCTAAAAATTCTCTGCGAGAGTTTACCATAAGTTTATTATCTCCCGGTAAAGAAGAATTTTTTGAATTGGGTAATAATAAATTTACATAACCGTCTTTTGAAATATCAAAAGTATGATTTTTTTCACATTTATAGCAATTATTTTTCTTTTTTAATATTTTTTTGCATACTGGACATATAAATAAACTCATAAAGACACCTCTTAAAAATATACTATAGGTATATAATAACACGAATTATACTAATTGTGAATAATTATATTTAAAAACTTTAATAATTTAAAAAATTTTTCGTTTATACTCAAAACAAAAGAATGAAATATTTGAAATAATATAAATAAAAATCTTAAAATGACAGCAGAGGAAGAACTTGAAAGGATATAAATAGAAGTATTAAAG
>CAKTDK010000133.1 GCA_934541205.1 uncultured Eubacteriales bacterium | reverse complement strand
TCTCCAAAGGCGTCAATGGTATTGTCCTGCAGTTCTCCGAGCTTCATTTCTCCAATGCCGTCAAGGAGTTTCACAAGCCGTTCATTCCGTTTTGCAACACTGCCGCCCAGCTTGTTGCTGTTTACATCTATATCATCAAACAAGCCTTTGAAATCGTCCTCGCTGACAGTTCCTTTTGCAGAGTTTTCTATGTTTTTAAACACTCTTGAAAGTGTTTCGTTCAGATTTTCGTCATTTGCAGCATGTGCTCTGACATTACAAAACAGTTCACCCGGTAAAATGAAAAAACCTTTTGTTGTTACCATATCCTCTCTGATGCACTCTGCCTGTTCATCAGAAATAAGCGAATAATCAAAACCTTCAACCCTCGCGTCAAGCTCGCCTTTGTTTATGTATGCAGTGAGATTTTCAGAAATATAACGATAGAACAGAAAACCAAGCACATATTGTTTGAAATCCCAGCCGTCAACGCTGCCCCTTAAATCATTCGCTATATTCCATATCGTGCGATGCAGTTCCGCACGCTCCTGTTCTTTTTTTGTATCCATTATTTTTTCTCCTCACGCTTTGTCATATTTTCCTCATACATCCGTTTCGGAAGTTGTCGCAGATAGGCGTTAATTACGCCGACGGCATTCTCCATTTGAACCGATGAAATCACATCGTTTTCAACTGGGAAATAGCCGTACCTGTTCATGGTCTGCCGCGCCTCTTCTATTTTTTCTTCATCGCGTTTTCGCAAAGTTTCTGTTGAGCCCTTTTTGTTCAAACGATACATATAATAAGCAAACAGGCTTTGTTTGATTTTTTCCATTGCATCTTCAAATTCGGCGCTGGTAAGAAAATCATTCAAAACAGCAGTGTCCTTTTCTGCGTAAATTTTAGAATCCTCTTTGCCGCAAGAACGCTCCTTGCAGTGAATCAATTCGTCAATCGCACCATCGCTGAGCCCAAGCTGCTCGGAAATATCATGATACTCCCGTTTGCGGGAATCGGAGAACCCCAGCAGATATTCAATGGACACATCATAGAAATCCGCAAAAGCCACAAGATATTCAATGCTCATGCTGCGCGTCCGTCCGTATAGGGAATGCAGCGGGTCGTTAATTTCATAATTTTTCAGATTGGTATGGCTGATAATGGTGCCGCGCTCTGCCAATTGCTTAGAAAGCTGTTCAAAGGACAGCTTTTTTTCTTTGCGTAAATCTTCCAACCGTTCTTTTGTCAGCACCATTCGTTGTTCATCGTATAACATGGAATTATCCTCCTATAATGTATAAACAAAAGTTTATACAAAATAAATATAATAAACTGATTTAATTTGTGGTTGATATACGGAAAATATATTTACTTTCTGTTATAATATCATCATAGTTTATAGTTTATTTCAATTATAAACCATAAATCAAATAAAGTCAATATTTTTTACAAAAAGGAGGTTCTTGATGGACAAACATATTGACAAAATAACAGACTACAACGATTTGCCGCTGATTTTGAACATATCACACATTCAACAAATCATGGGGATTTCTCGGGTAAGCGCTTATGCGCTTGTCCATTCGGAGGGATTTCCCTTGATCCAGCACGGGCGATCTATCAAAGTATCAAAACGATTGTTTTTTGAGTGGCTGGAGGGAGGTGGGACATGTTGTTACCCCAAATGACACCGAGGCAAAGAATGCGGGCAAATGCACTGATACGGAAAACATGCTGCAATTACGATAACGGCAATTGCATCGCGTTGGACGATGGCGAGGAATGTATCTGTCCTCAGACAATTTCTTATTCCGTACTCTGTAAATGGTTTCGCAGTGCCGTCCTTCCGGCGGACAAGGCGCTTTACAATGAAATTATGCACCCACGAGATATAAGACGTTGTGCAGTCTGCGGCAAAACCTTTTACTCCGTTTCTAACAATGCCAAGTATTGTGAAGCGTGTGCGAAAATCATCCAGCGAAAGCAAAAGGCAGCATATGCCCGAAAACGAAGGTCAAGAGTAGAAAAATAGACGAAAAAAAACGCCGTCAAATCAAGGCTTTTCATTTATGAAACTTGATACCCGTGTGTGTTTATACTCTAACCAGCGAAAAATGGCTTTAACTTTTCTACAAGGAGGAATACATGACAGCATATATTCACATACACCAAAAACCCAAAGCAGTTAGCTTCACACAGTTACCTAATTTTCTATTTGAAGCGCCGGTATATCAATCTTTGAGCAATGAGGCGAAAATCCTTTATGCCATGATTTTGCGCCGGACAGAGTTATCCCGCAAGAATGGGTGGGCGGACGAGTACGGTCGAATTTACCTATACTATCCAATATGTGAAGTCGTTGCGCTTCTTCACTGCGGACGGCAAAAGGCAGTCAATACCCTGCGGGAACTGCAATATGCGGAGTTGATTGACATCAAGAAACAGGGCTGTGGGAAACCCAACCGCATTTACCCCAAATCCTATGAAGCGGTTCCAAACACCGACTTCAAGAAATCCGGTTGCGGTGTGCCGGAGGGCTGAAAACTGTACCCATGAAGTACGGAAACCGCCCTTGAGAAGTACCAAAACCGGACGATATATAGAAACATAAAGATAAAAAGACTGATTTATATCGTATCCATTCTAATCTTATCAAAGATATGTGGGATAAGATTGGATGAGAAAGGAGGAAAATGGCAGAATACGCAATTCTACGCTTTACAAAGCACAAAGCAGGACCTGCAGGCGCGTTGGAAGCACATCATGAGCGTACCAAAGAAAAATACGCCAGCAATCCCGACATTGATAGAAGCAAGAGCAAAGAGAATTTTCATATTGTCAAACCAAATAAGCGGTACCGACAGGAAATCAATTCCCGTGTCCGGGCGGCAGGGTGCAGAACACGCAAAGACAGTACCATGTTTGTGGACACGCTTATTACTGCCAGTCCAGAGTTTTTCAAGAACAGAAAGAAAGCAGAAATAAAAGCGTTTTTCGCAGAGACAGTGGCTTTCATGGATAAAAAGATTGGTAAGAACAATATTTTCTCCGCCGTGGTACATATGGACGAGAAAACGCCGCATTTACATCTATGCTTTACACCGATTACAGAAGATGGGCGATTATCCGCAAAAGATATACTTGGCAATCGTGCGCAGTTATCCAAATGGCAAGATGAATTTCACGCTCATATGGTTAAAAAATATCCAGACTTAGCAAGAGGTGAATCGGCCTTTGATACGGGGCGCAAGCATATCCCGACATGGCTGTTTAAGCAGAGTGTGAGCCTGTCCAGACAGGCGGCACTGATTGATAACGAATTGGCAGGAATCAATCCGCTTAATGCAAGCAAAAAGCGTGACAATGTACTGAAAATGCTTAAAAATTGGTTTCCCAAAATGGAAAAATTTGAGGGGCAGCTGCGGAAATACCAGAAAAGCATTGATTTGTTGGAAAAGGAAAATGCTCAGCTTGCCGAAAAAGCAAAGGCCGGAAATGAAAATAAGATCAAAACACAGCTTGAGATTGGCAAGCTGCAAAGCGAAGTCATGGAATTACGCCGTTTCATGGATTCCATCCCTATCGATTTGCGAAAAGAAATACAGGCTATGCAAAAACAGCAGAGCCAGAATTGGAGGATTGATAAATAGATAATGCTGATGAAAGTTAGAATTAAATATGTATGGATTGAACGATATGGCTAAAAAGCGGAAAGACTATGGAACAGGTATTCCTGAACATGAAATAGAAGCCCTTGCCCGCTGCCTGCTCCCTGAAATACAGAAATTTTTTGAAAGTAAGGACGGTAAGCGGGAATTTGAGGAATGGAAAAGGGAACAAGAGATTAAAGACGAATGATGATTTAGGGCACTTCGGGACAGTTTGGCCCGAAGTGCCTTATACTATTTTTTGCTATTGAAGTTTGGATAGTCAAAATAAAGCAAAAATCCGAACCCATCACCGATTGGTATGAGGTTCGGATTTTCATGCTTTGGTGCGGATAACAGGACTTGAACCTGCATGAACTCGCATTCACTAGAACCTGAATCTAGCGCGTCTGCCAATTCCGCCATATCCGCATTTTAAAAATAAATATTAATATATGTTATTTAAACTTTAACTTCAACTGTGCTCCTTAAAAAGGAGCACAGCAAAATTAAATTTTATTCTTCAATTTTTTCTTCTGCATCAGATGTTTCAGAAACTTCAGCCTTTTCAATTGTTACTCCCTCTACGTCAACCGTATCAGGAACTTCAGGTTCTTTTTCCAATAAAGCTTTTATCGACAAACTAACTTTATTATTATCAAAGTCAATGTCGGTTATTTTTGCTTTTACAACTTCACCTATCTTTAAAACATCAGCCGGAGTATTAATTCTCTTATTTGCAATTTGAGAAATATGAATAAGTCCGTCAACACCCGGTATTATTTCGGCAAAAGCACCAAAAGGCATAAAGTTTACGATTTTAGCATCAACTATATCTTCAACGCCGTATTTTGATTTAAATATTTCCCAAGGATTATCTTCAGCCTTTTTAAAGCCTAAAGAAACTTTTCCTTTTTCTTTATCCAAATCTTTTACATAAACTTCGATAGTCTGTCCTTCTTTAACTACTTCGGAAGGATTTTTAATTTTCTGCCATGAAAGCTCGGAAATATGAACCATTCCGTCTACTCCGCCAAGATCTACAAAAGCTCCATAAGATACTATCGATTTTACAACTCCTGTATATTTCTTGCCTACTTCAACTTCATTCCAGAATTTTTCAGTAAGTTCCTTTTTCTGCTCAGCAAGTACATTTCTGATAGATCCAATAATACGTTTTCTTCTGCCATCCTGAACTTCAATAATTCTAAGAGATACAACTTTTTTATATAAAGACTGTAAATCCGCATTTCTTGACAATGACGCCTGAGAATTAGGAACAAAAACTCTTATGCCCTGTACAAGAACAATAAGACCGCCTTTTGTTATTTCAACAACTGGACCTTCTACGATTTCTTTATTTTCGTAGATGGATACAATATTTTCCCAACCTTTATGAGCGTCAATTTTCTTTTTAGAAAGCATTACAGTACCTTCTACATCATTAACTCTAAGAACAACAACTTCTACTTCATCGCCAACTTTTAAAATATCTTCAACTTTAACATTAGGATCTGCCGAAACCTGAT
>CAKTDK010000132.1 GCA_934541205.1 uncultured Eubacteriales bacterium | reverse complement strand
CCAATATATGAAGCGGTTATGCCCGCGTTAAATACTTTTATGAAAGGTGTTGCTTCGGTAACAGGAGCTATTTCGGTATTTATAAATAAATTATTAGGAAAAAATGTTAAACAATCTCAAAAAAGTGCACAAGCTTTATATGCACAAGCAAAAGCAACTGACGCATTATCATCATCGACTGAAAAGGCTTCAAAGTCAATGGCTAATTTTGATGAAATAAACAAATTGAACGAAGAAAGTAATCAAAGTACAGGAATAAATCAAGATTCTGGGTTGGGCAATGAACCGATTTTTTCGGCTGAAGACACAATGGGTTTACAGACAGCTTTTCAGCAATTGTTGCCATTGTTTCAACCAATTATTGATTCAATAGAGAGGTTTAAAGTTTCTATGGAACCATTTAAAGAATTTTTGTGGACTGGATTACTGGATTTCTATAATCTTTGTTTGGTACCTATAGGACAATGGGTTTTGGGAACTGCATTTCCTACTTTTGTTGATTCCATAGCAAACATATTAGCAAACGCTGATTGGGAAACTTTAAATAGCGCTTTAGAAAGATTATGGTTAGCTGTTTCTCCGTTTGCCATTAATGTAGGAGAGGGACTATTGTGGTTTTGGGAAAATGTTATAGTTCCTTTTATCGAATGGTCTATTGATAATTTAATTCCTGCTTCTATTGATGCAATAACGGCATCAATAGATTTTATAAATCAAATTATAGAAGCCGCTAAACCAGCATTATTGTGGTTTTGGGATACCTTTTTAGTTCCTTTAAGAGATTTTTTATGGGAAACAACAATAAATTTTATCAATGGATTTACCGAAGTTTTAAAGAAATTAACACAATGGGCAAAAGATAATCCAGATGTAATTCAAGGAATGTCAACTATACTTCTTGGATTTTTAAGTGGATTATGGATATATAATACATCAAAAAATATAATTGATTTTATAAAGAGATTAGGAAATGCTTTTACTACTTTCAGCGGACAACTAAATAATCCGATAGTTCAAGTGGCAGCATTGTCATCGTCTATTTTCTTTTTAATTTGGTGTATAAATGAAATTTCTAAAGTGTGGGATAAACTTACTCCTGCACAGCGAATTATAACAGTTCTTAGTGGACTTGCAGCCGCTGCTATGGCAGCAGCTATAGCTATAGCTGTATTTCATACATCGTGGTCAGTCGGGATAGCAGCAGCGGCAATAGTAGGAGGATTAGCAGCTTTAGCTTCAGCTAAGTTTTTTGCGGATAAGACAATTCCGTCAATAATGGGAGGTAATGCGGCTTCTGGAGGCGGTTCTGGTGGTGGAGCGAGAAGTATGCCTTCTTCTGCTGTTAGTTTTCAAAATAATTTCACAGGCGGAGGCACATTTTCATTACCAAAGTTAGCTACCGGTGCAGTAATACCGCCTAACCGTGAATTTTTGGCAGTTTTAGGCGATCAAAAATCAGGAGTAAACATTGAAGCTCCACTTGAAACTATAGTAGAAGCGTTCAGACAAGTACAGGGTAACGAAAACGGAAATACAACCGTTATATTTGAAGTTGACAAGAGGGAGTTTGCAAAAGTTGTATATAAACTAAACAAACAGGAAACACAAAGAATAGGATTATCTTTTGCGAAAGGCGGTGCATATTAATGTCTTTATTTAAAGTTGACGGAAAATCATATAACGTAGCGGTTAAATCTTTAAAACGTACTTTTCAGGTGCTTGACGGAGAAAATGCAGGAAGAAATTTAAACGGAGAAATGATAAGAGATGTAATAGGTACTTATTACAATTATTCCGTTGAAATAGCAAGAAAAGAGGCTTCTCCTGAAGAATATGACAGCCTGTACGAAGTAATATCATCAACAGATGATTTTCATACTTTTGAAATGCCGTACGGACAAAGCGTATATACCTTTAAAGGATATGTAAGTAATGGAAACGATGAGCTGAGAAGAATAGAAAACGATAAAAAAATATGGGGAAATTTAGCGTTTAATATGATTGCAAAAGTACCGAAAAGGAGACCGCTATGAGTGTAAAAATAGTATATGAAGGCGTTGCTTTACAGGCAAAAGAAGACAGCGCTTTCAGTGCCGAAAATGAAATAGAATTTTCGAATGTTTCAAAGATAAAAGAAAATGTTGATATCCCCAATTACGGAACACTTGAGAAAAATCAATTTCTTCTTGACGGTACGTATAGTATTATGCCGGATGATAAGTCGGGGTGCGCTTTATGGAGTAATGCGATAAGCGATACAAGCGGAGATTTTTCGTCTCCGCTTTTGCTTACTGTATCTTTTTCAAAGTACTATTCCAGTGCAGGACTTACATTATCTTTTACAGATGATTATTGCAGTGAGATAAATATAAAATGGTATCAAAATAACACGTTATTATCTGATAAAGATTTTCAGCCTGACAGTTTAAATTATTTTTGTTATAACAGAGTAGAAAATTATAACTTAATAGAAATTATATTTAAAAAAACTTCAAAACCTCAAAGATATGCCAAAATATCACATATAGAATTTGGAGTTATAAAAGAATTTACAAATGATGAATTAATAAATTCCTCTGTTATGGAAGAAATAGACCCCATAGGAGCAGAAATAAGTATCAATACAATGGATTTTTCTTTTAACAGCGAAAATATAGAATATATGTTTGAAATGAAACAGCCTTTTAAAATCTATTATAACAATGAACTTTTAGGAACATATTTTCTTGAAAAATCAAATCGAATTTCTAAAAACAGATATAGCGTTGAAACTTATGATTATATGGGAATACTTGATAAAAATACATTTATGGGCAGTATGTATAGCGGTGAATATCTGTATTCTGTTATAGATGATATTTTTGAAAATACTAATGTTCCGTATGAAATTGACAGCAAAATAAGATTTTACAGCGTATACGGTCATATACCGGTATGCTCAGCCAAAGAAGCTTTAATATACATTTGTTTTGCTTTTGGGTGTAACGTTATTACTTCAAAGCGTGATAATGTTTATATCACCCTTTTAGATAATGAAGTTAAATTAAATATTCAAAGTGAAAATGTTTATTCGGGAGGAAGATTTGAAAATAATGACATGATAACATCTGTTTGCCTTACAGAACACAATTATAAAGAATCAGATGAAATTCAAGAATTATATAATGGAACAGATGAAGAGCAAACCGTTATTTTTAATGAGCCTATGTGGGACCTTTCTATTACAGGCGGAAAAATTATTAAAAGAGGGACAAATTACGCTGTAATAAGAAAAACAGGAGAAACAATGATTCTTACAGGCAAAAAATACGTTCATCAGACAAATATTCATAGTAAGTCATTAAATATATTAAATTCTACAGCTCTTGTAAATGAAATGAATTTTGAAAGCTGTACTTTAATACATAAATATAATTATAGTACAGTATTAAACCGATTATATAATTACTATGTAGGCAAAAAGGATAAATCAATTTTTAAAGCTAAATCGGGCATTGAAAACGTGGGAGATTTAATTACTTATGATACATTGTTTTTAGGCAATAAAAAAGGACGTATATTAAGCAAGAAATATACCCTTAATACAAATAATATTGCCGCCGAATATACAGTTGAGGATGTGAATTAATATGGCGTGGATAAATCCTATATATGATAGAAAACAAGAAGATATACAAAACTTAACATATAAAGCTTATTTAAATTATGATGATTTCAATCGTATAGAAGGGAATATACAATTTTTAAATGAGATTGTAGAAAGATTTGTCAATACAGGAATAAACGCTGTTTCTGACTGGACTGTAGGGGATATTATTACTCAGAAAGATTTTGACAGGATAAGCAATTATATAAATAAGCTTATGTCTATAGTAACATCCGATAAATTTATATTCAGCGTTATTGATTATAAGAAGATAAATGAACTTGAAAAAATAATATATAATTTGAAAGATAAGTTAAGTGTTCAAACTTCGAATATATTATTTTGCGATAATATGTCTTTGACAAATTATATGGAGGTATAAATATGGCGTTTAAAAAGAAAGAATGGAAACCAAGACAGGGAACAGGGCTTAATAAGTTTAAAATAGGAAGTAATGAGCCTGTGGAGATTATAAATGTTCCTGATGAAGTAACACAGCAGGGGGATGGTTTTACATCTGATAATATGAACGGCTTGGAACAGCGAATATATTCAGGATGTGAAGGGAATTTTTATAAGTATTATAATGATATTTCAGAAATAAGTGATGTAATATCAGGGTATCCGGGGAGTAAGGTAACGGATATTATTATAAGGGGTAATACTGTTGTTTTAAATAATGTATTTGTATCAGTAGGTTCTAATGTAAATACGAATACTGTAATTCCTGTTAAGCTGTATTCTCAGTCTGAGGTACTGGAAAATACATATAATATTCAGTATGCCAAGATAAATAATGATAACGGCCTTTTGGGGATAGGGACAGTATATGATGAATTTGAGTACAGCAGTAAGAAGTTAATCAAAAAATGTTCACAAATAATTTTAAGCGGGCTTACTTGGACTTTAGAAAGCGAAGCCTCTCCAAATGTTCTTATGTATAAAGCAGAGTTAAATGTTATTGAAAATTGTGATTTTATAGTGAATAATGGATTTACAAGAATAAATTATGATGAACATTTTGACGGAAATACCCAGCAAATAAAAATAGACCAATACTTACATATAACCGTATTACGTTCTGCTATTACATCGGCAGGAAGCGTTAATGCGGTTTTATCATCTCTTGGAGCAGAGATAGTTATTCCTATTCAGCCGAATGTAGTTATTTTGGATGAAGTTCCGTCTATAAGAATTAATGATACAGGCAAAACGAAGATAGGAATAAATAATGCTTTGTTTGATGTTATCTTAGTGGATGAAGAAAGCAGGACAGGGTTATATGTTTCAGAAGCGTTAGGCAATGCAATAGATGTAGGACAAATAGTGGAGGAGTGCAATGAAACACGAACAGAAACAGCAAATGCGTTAATAAATATTACAGCGGATAAAAACTATATAGACGGAAAAGCGGCAGAAGTAACGGAAACAGCAACAAGCGGAATTACGCAGATGAATGCAATACTTGCACAGGCACAGGATATAGCAAATGTGCAGTCATATAAGCTGACTTTAACGGGTGGATGGGCGGCAAGTA
>CAKTDK010000131.1 GCA_934541205.1 uncultured Eubacteriales bacterium | reverse complement strand
CCCACGGACTGTTCAATATTCCCAACGACGGGCTGTACTGCTTAAAGGATATTAACAACCCGTACATTGGAAGATATTGAAACAATATATAGTATAAAAGCGGTAGGGCAACTATAAGGTAAAGGGTTTTATTCTCTGCGAAATCCTTTTTCAGCCTGATGCTGAATTTTTTTTTGCTGCTGCAATCAACACTTGAATTACTTTTTGCCATTACAGCGGATACCTCCTCGGAGTATTTTATCTTTTATTATACCTTTCATATGATGCCTGTTTTATTTCCAGTGCTCTGTCAAGATTCATTGATTTAACCGTAGATACAAATTCATCAAAATCACTGATAGGTTTCTTTCCAATAATCATTGCAACAACAGTTTCATCAACATACGTTTCAATTTCTGTCATAATTGAGCTGTATTCCGTTGATTCTTCTGCCGTTAGCATAACCATAGGAAGCCGATATTTCTTAAAAATATTATCCGACCACTTTTTAATGGCATCATTCTGCTGCGGAGTACCGTAATACTGCTCAAGATAACGTCTGTCTTGAACAAACGGACCTGATTCTGCACCAAGACAGTTCATCGTAAGTTTTTCCGCTACAGACTTTCCGTCACTTATGTCAAAATAGTCTTTATTATATGTGGGATAGCCGTCAACCATGTTATAGCTTACGCCCTCTTTACCGAAGTTATAAAGCATATTTCCCTCCTTGGAATAGCCGTAATCAAGGTAGCGAACCGCAAGCTCCGGAACCTTGCTATTTTTGGAAACAGCACAACCCATTTCCGTATACCTCTGCTGATTTGCACTGTATTTTGATTTTTCACCCTTTTTCGCAGACGGGAACGGCGCAGCGGAAAGATCAAATTGTTTACCGCGCATCGAAGAAAGATAGACACCCATCTTCGAACCGCCGGCACCCATTGTGATACCCGATACACCGCTTAACATATTTGAATCTATAAGCTTTCCATCTGCTATTGAGAAGTTGGGGTCAATATAGCCCTTGGTATACCATTCATGCATCTTGCTCAGGAAGTTTTTAAAATTCTCCTCAACGGGGCCGTATTTAACCTTTCCGTTATCAATATACTCGCAATAAAATGCATCAAATCCGCCGGCGAAAAATCTGTAGTCCGATACAGCCAACGGAATTTCGCACTTTGTTTTAAAAGCAGCAAGAACATTATCCCATTCATCAATTGTTTCGGGAATTTCAAGACCAAGCTCCTTCAACCAATCCGAACGGAGCATAAATCCGGCAACGGCACAGGTTGTGTCATCTTCTCTGATGAAAGGGAATACATACTTATAGCCTTCATCTGTTGAAATCATTTTATCTATATCTTTGTTTTCTTCAAGATATTTTTTAAAGTTCGGTGCATAATCGTCAATGTAGTCGTTAAGATTGCAAATTACACCCTGCTGAATACAATTTGCCGGCTCCTGTCCATACCAATATCCCTGAACAATATCAGGCATATTTCCGGAGGCAATCAAAAGATTAAGTGCATTTGCCTGTCCTTGAGTCGGATGAATATATTCAACCTTAATACCTGTTGCCTCCTCCAAAACTTTTGCAAACGGCGTTTCTCCGTAATTGCTTACACTCGACGAAACCTGCATCGGCAAATTGCACCAGTATGTAAGCTTTTCACTTTCCTTTAACGGATATTCAACAACTCCCTTTTTCAAATCCGATGTTGAGGATACGGTTTCTTTTTTTCCGCATCCCGGCACTATTGCCATTGATGAAACCAGTGAAAGAGCAATTAATTTTTTCTTATTCATATCAGTTATTCCTTTCAGCTTTTATATTGCATATATATGTGGATGCGGTTTTTCCGCTTATTTTGAAATCCGTGGAATATGTACCGGCATTTTCAAAATTACCGCTCTCTATTATTATTTCGGCATGCTGCCATTTTTTTGTTTTATTACGTTTTATTATCTTTTTAGCGTTGTCATATTTCCAATAATCGTTATCGTTGTTTACTCCAAGGGTATAAATAATTTCAAGCGGCTCCTTCGTGTTATCATAATAATCAAAGGATATTTTAACTGAACCGTTTACTGTATCCACCACATTCTCTTTGATATCGTAGTAAATACTGCCGCCCGGCTTTCCGTAAGTGCATTCCTTGCCGGCCATTTTCGTTTCATACGAGTAACAGTCAAGATTTTTATAGCTTACTCTGTCAAGACTTTCATTTACCTCGTATCTGCCGCCTTTTGAAAAATCATTTTTAGCAGTTTCAGTGAAGTCCCACCACATTACGCCAAGTACACCATTATGACGCATTCCCCAATTCACGATATATCTGTTTCGTGCAACAACGGGATGCGGCTGATAGGGGTGGTCTTCCGCACGGCTTTCCCATCTCACAATAGGAATAACCTCCGATGTTTCACAGCTTATAAGCGTCAGAAAATCGCCATCCGTAACCACATACTTATCGTCACCCGAAGGATATATATGTGTGTGAACATATTTCAAATTCGGTGTTGCATAATACTGTCTATGTCTGCCATCCTTGTCTATTCTGACGGCACTTGGTGCTTTTCCGACCATTTCTGCCGACCACATATACGGACTTATCAAGTAAAGGTATTCTCCGTTATTTGACCAAACCTCATGTGTTGCCGTTTGATAGGCGGTCCCCTTATATTCTGTTCTAAATCCCGATACCTCTTCACGAAGACCTTGCTTGAATATATTGGATTTAGCGCCGGTTTTACAGTCAATTGTCCATACTCTGTCGTATATAATATCGGCTGGAAGCCCCGATGTTAATTCATGACAAAAGAACATTAAATCCGTATATTCGGGATTAACCTGTGTATGAGTTAAATTATTACAGTAGTCAAAGGTTTGGGTGTATACCTCCCACTTATCCTCGTCTATGACATATCGCGCCATAAGTCTGACTTCATTCGGATAGTACACACCGCTGGGGTCAACATAGTCAACTCCGATGTAATTACAATCGTTTGAAACTGAAATTCCGCTGATTACAATTCCGCGCGGAGCATCACACAATTTCTTTGTTTCCTGTGTATGAATATCCGCCTTCCACATACTGTAACTGTTATTTTCCTTCTTTATATAGTATATGTTGTCATCTACACCCATTGTTGCATGCATTCTTCCTGCATACGTGCTTACGTTATCAATATATGTAAGCATCTCTGTTTCAATGTTATACATAAACATCGGTCCGCTTTCAAGCCCTGTTATAAAGCTTTTCCCGTCACTTGACCATGTTTGCATTGTAACATACGGACGCCATGCCGGCTGGCCGTTAATGTTCATGTAATAAAATGTTTTACCTGTTTCGTTGTCCCGAACAACTTGTTTCGGGCATTTTTTCGGTTTTCTGAACCATGCATTCATAAACTGTGGATCAGTAATTGTTGTAACATCAACATTGTCAAAATAGCCGTTTGCTATTAAATTAAACATCAGGCTTTGTTTCTGCTCCGGCTTATAGTATAAACTCCTGTACATAAGCTCTATCAAATTATAGACTGAAGCCGGTGCACCCTCTTCAAAAAACAAACAACCCGTGTCTATTAAATTGCATTTATATGCATCCTCTATAACATCATTACCATATGAAATTCCAAGCTCATCCATATACAATTTAAGCAAGTTTCCTTGTGTTATTGTATCTTGTTCGGCATAAGCGGAAGGAACCTTTTCGGCTTCATTCCTTTTAATTTTTTTAATAAAGCTCCAAGCGCTCTTTGGCGAACAATTGTTGCTTAAATTTCTGTCGGCAAAGCTTTCATCCGATGAATCAATCATGCCCAATTCCTGCATCAACAGCTTTGTTTCACTTGACAAACGTGCATCTCCCACAGCCTTTTTCTCACGCTTAAGCTTTGAAAGGTTTATTATCTCTACCTTTTTAAAGGCATTGTAAACGTTGCTGAGAAGGCGCATATTTGCACCATTATTAAAGCATCTGTCCAAATCCATATCATTGACATATGCCGTCTTTAAAAACCATGCTTGAACCTTACCCGTCTTTACAAGGGAAACACGCTTCGTTTCTCCTGTATCGGAACCGTATTCAAAGTGGAAGTATCCCTTTCCCGGTCCAAAGTCATAATACATTATCGTAACCAAAAACTCATGGTCACCTTTTTCATAAAAATCGTTATCAAACTTTAAATAGCCATGATTTGTATTATAAAAATATCTGGCATCTACCCCGTCAATATTAATTTTTTCATTGTACAGCGGGTCGTTTCTGGAGGTTATCCCTTTCTCTATCCCATCATAAAATGTGCAGCTTTTTCCGACGCACTTGTCTCCGAAAAGCATATAAGCCGAGTCGGAATTGGGGGCAAGCATATAATTATACTTGCCCGCCGAGTCTTCCGCTGAAGCCATATAACACATACAAGTCAAATTCATACATAAACAAAGAGCTATAACAGATGAAACGACTTTTTTTATTGTTGTATTCTTCATATACGGTTTCCTTCCATTAATACCTGTTGCGAATTTTATTATTTGATATATTCATCCCTTGGTACGATTGCAAAGCTGTGGTACTGTGCCGCATCATCGGTGTCAGCGCCGTACAGGCTCAAGTTAAACCAGTAATTGTTGAATCCGCCTTTACCATCGTTAATGTTTGCAGCCATCCATCCTTCCACTCCGGCACCGGTTGATTTACCGAAGCACGCATTTACGTCAAATATATAGGTATTAAATCTTCCGCCGCAATCTTTAGCATACTTTTCTGCGTTAAAATATGTTTGATTTGCCGCTACCGCAATGTCTTCATAAATATCCGCGCCGGTTGCTCCGGCATATCCGGCATCTTTTCCGACTACTTTTACAGTGGATGATTTAATTGGCATAGGGGCGAAGCCTTCGTCCGTAACTCTCGGTGTATATGTTTTACTTGCAGCATGCCCTGCAATTCTCATATTCATAAGTATTGTGTAATCTTTCTTTTCCGTATCACCCAAATCCGCACACATATACGGCTGCTGTTGTTTAAGCATATTTGTAACAACTGGCATTTTTTCGTAATAATCAATCTCCGAAGTAAATGCCGCCTCATCGAGTGATGTAACTCTCTCACCGGCATCGTTTAACAAGTAACCCTCGGAATCTGTTTTATGCTTTTTCTCGTATTGACCTACAACCATCCTTCCTGCGTAGAGCGCCACTCTGTGAGAGCTGTTTTTGATTGTATCATTAATTGCGTTATACCCATACTTTGAAACAAGCAAGCCGCTTTCAAGCGAACCACTGCCTTTATAATTTGTACTGTATGTTCTTTCGAACAGATTATTTGCATAGTTACGGG
>CAKTDK010000130.1 GCA_934541205.1 uncultured Eubacteriales bacterium | reverse complement strand
AAAATTTATATCGTTTGCGATATAAACAGATTGATTATTGATTTTTATTATTTTATCTCCTTTTTTCAAATAGGTATCTGAAACAGGACTTTCTTTAAAATGGTCAATAACAGTTGAAGGAAAACCATTTTGTGCAGGAGTTGCAACAACAGAAACAAAAACAAGAATAAGTCCAAGCAAAATATTCATAAAAGCTCCTGCTATAACCACTAAAATTCTTTTCCAAACGCTTTTATTATTAAAAGCATTTTCATCACTGCTTTCTTCATCTTCACCTTCCATAGCGCAGTAACCGCCTACAGGAAAGAGCTTTAATGAATAAAGAGTTTCTTTTTTTTTGAACTTAAATAACGTTGGTCCCATTCCAAGCGCAAATTCATTGACTTTTATTTTGCAGAGTTTTGCAACAATGAAATGTCCAAATTCGTGTATAAAAATAAGAAAGCAAAAAATAAGTAAAGCAATCAATATTGTAAAAATAGTACTCATTTATATCTCCTTGAGTTAATGTATTTGATCAATAATAAATTCTCTAGCCCATTTATCAGCTTGTAAAATATCGTTTAAAGAAGGATTTAAAATAACTTTATGATTTTCCAAAACAGAATTTACAAGCTCAAAAATGTCATAGAATTGAATTTTATCATCTAAAAACAGCGATACAGCCGTTTCATTTGCTCCGTTTACCGCGCTTGGCATAGTGCCACCGATATTAATAGCTTTTTTACAGGCGGAAAGACAAGTAAAGGTATCTTCATCCGGAGGATAAAATGATAATTGACCATATTTAATTATATCAAGCTTTTTGGAAAAACATTCATATCTTTTTGGATAAGTAAGAGCATATTGGATAGGAAGTTTCATATCAGGAGCTCCAAGCTGAGCAATTATACTTCCGTCACAGTATTCAACCATTGAATGTATAACGCTTTCACGGTGTACAACAATTTCTATCTGTGAAGGAAGTACATCAAAAAGCCATTTTGCTTCAATAAATTCAAGACCTTTATTCATAAGTGTTGCGCTGTCAATTGTAATTTTATTTCCCATAGTCCAGTTTGGATGTTTTAAAGCATCCTCTTTAGTAACTTTTTTTAAAAAATTTTTATCTTTGCCAAAAAAAGGTCCTCCCGATGCTGTAAGAATAATTTTTCGAACAGAGTTTTTATCGTTTCCCTGAAGGCATTGAAAAATAGCGCCGTGCTCGCTGTCTACGGGAAGAATTTTTATATTATTTTTTTTAGCCTCATTTATAACGATTTCTCCGGCTGTTACAAGTGTTTCCTTATTGGCAAGAGCAATTTTTTTTTTGTTTTTTATGCATTCAAGAGTGGGTAAAAGTCCTACCATTCCGACTACTGCCGTAACTACTATATCGGAATTATTATATGCTCCGGTTTCACAAAGCCCTTCCATTCCCGATAATACCTTGCAGTCTAAATCTTTTATATTTTCTTTTAATTCTTTAGCGTATTTTTCTTCAAAAACACAGACTTTTTTTACATCAAATTCACGAATTTGCTTTTCAAGCAGCTTAATATTTTTATTTGCGGATAAAGTTTCTATTTTAATATTATGCTCTCTTGCAATTTCAAGAGTTTGAGTACCTATAGAACCGGTAGATCCAAGAACAGATATTTTTAAATCCATATCAGCACCTCAAAATTAATTAAAAACAGTAAATAAAGAACAATAGCAGTATATTAAAGGAGCTACGAATAATACGCTGTCAAACCTATCCATTATTCCCCCGTGACCGGGAAGTATTTTTCCGTAATCTTTTACATTATAATATCTTTTTATTAAAGATGCGCTCAAATCTCCAATTTGGCTTATAACCGAAGATAAAAATCCAAGTGCAATAAGTGTAAAGTAATTTACATTTATACCAAATTTATTTTTAAGTATAAAGCTATAAATTATATAAGCAGCTACAGTAAATACAATGCCACCTACAGAACCTTCAATAGTTTTCTTAGGGCTAATTGTCGGACAGAGCTTATGTTTTCCTATTAAAAAACCAGTAAAATACGCAAATATATCTGTTATCCATGCAGAAATAAAAATCAAGAAAAATAAGTAAAGACCACCATTTTCAAGATTTCTTACAGATAATATGCTTGAGAAAAAGACAGTAACATAAAACTCAAGAAAAAATACTTGGGCAATAGTTATGAAAGTTATATTATTATTGTTTATTATAAAATAAATAAAAAGAATAATGATATAAGCTATACAAATTATTAATATATATTCTTCAAGTACAGAATATAATAACGGAATAATGCCGGCTATGGCAACATTTAATATAAATATGAAATAGCTTTTAATTTTAGTTATTTTAAAAACTTCGTATGCAGAAATTCCGGAAAATACAGCAACAGTAACATTTAATATAATAGTATCATTCCAAATAAACATTGGCAATATGAGAATAAAAAATATTACCGCTGTTAAACAACGCTTAAACATCAAATTCCTCCAAATCGTCTGTTTCTTTGCTGATAATCATAAATAGCTTTGTTTAAATCTTCTTCAGAAAAATCGGGCCATAAAATATCAGAATACCAAAATTCCGAATAAGCAATCTGCCATAAAAGATAATTCGAAATTCTAAGTTCTCCTGATGGACGAATAACCAAATCCGGATCAGGCATATATGAAGTATCTAAATAAGAACTTATCAAATCTTCTGTAATTTCTTCAGGCTTTAATTTATTGTTTTCAATCTCTTTTCCTATAGTTTTTACGGCTCTTGTTATTTCATCTCTTCCGCCATAATTTATTGCTAATGTAACGACTGTTCCTGTATTGTCTTTAGTCATTTCTTCAACCTGTTCCATCTTTTTTTGAAGTACTTTTCCAAGACGAGTTTTTTCTCCTATAAAACGAATGACTAAATTTTCATCGTAATCACTGAGCATTTCGTCAATAAAATTATTAAACAGTCTCATTAATGTGTCTACTTCGGTTTTTGGTCTTTTCCAATTTTCTGTGGAAAAAGCATAGGCCGTTAAATATTTTATTCCGATTTTGTTGCAGTATCTTGAAATCTTTCTTAAATTTTTTTCTCCTTCAACATGTCCGAATGTACGCGGTTTTAATTTGTTTTTTGCCCATCTTCCGTTTCCGTCCATAATAACTGCAATATGCTGCGGAAGATTATTTTTATCAATTTTGTCAAAATAGCTGTCCATTTGTTCACCTCATAAACTGGCATAAAGCCCCTCCGACAAGAGGGGCTTAATATTAAATTTCAAGAATTTCTTTTTGTTTTTTCTGAACCATATCATCAATTATTGAACAAAATTTATCAGTCATTTTTTGAACTTTTTCCTCATTTGATTTTAGTTCATCTTCTGTAATTTCACCGTTTTTCTTCATATTCTTGAAAGAATCATTGGCATCTCTTCTTATAGACCTTATTGCAACTTTTGAATCTTCTCCGATTTTTGATATAGATTTTCCTAATTCTTTACGTCTTTCTTCTGTAAGAGGAGGAAATGCAATTCTTATAACTTTGCCGTCGGACTGAGGATTTAACCCTAAATCAGCAGCATAAATAGCCTTTTCAACAGCAGATACTATAGATACATCGTAAGGCTGGATAACAAGTACTCTTGCCTCTGCTACAGAAATACCGGCAAGTTGGTTTATCGGAGTTTCACTTCCGTAATAATCTACCTTTACCTTATCAAGGATGTTTGGATTTGCTCTTCCTGCGCGGATTGAAATAAATTCATCCTGAAGCACAGTTATTGTTTTGTTCATTTTTTCTTCGTATTTTGTAAGCATATTATTTTTCCTCCTTATAAACTAATGTGCCGATATTTTCACCTAATACCGCCTTTTTTATATTTTCAGGATCTTTTAAATTAAATACAAGAATAGGCAGATTATTATCCATAGCAAGAGAAGCTGCAGTACTGTCCATAACAGCTAAATTCATTGAAAGAACGTCATTAAAAGAAATAATGTCAAACTTCTTCGCATTTTCAAATTTATTTGGGTCGCAGTCATAAACACCGTCAACCATAGTAGCTTTAAATACTATATCAGCTTCTATTTCAGCAGCTCTTAAAGTTGCAGCAGTATCCGTAGAAAAAAATGGATTTCCGGTTCCGCATCCAAAAATAACTATTCTGCCTTTTTCAAGGTGTCTTACCGCTCTGTTTCTTATATAAGGTTCTGCAACAGCTTGCATAGCAATCGCAGTCTGGACCCTTACTACAGCGCCGAGTTCTTCAAGTACATCAGCTATTGCCAAGGCATTCATAGTAGTTCCAAGCATTCCTATATGATCGGCTCTGGTTCTGTCCATTGCGCCGGAACTTCTTCCGCGCCAAAAATTTCCGCCGCCTACTACTATAGCGATTTCAACTCCAAGATCGGCGCATTCTTTTATACTTTTACAAATATCTGTAACTATTTTATAATCAAGTCCGAATTTTTTATCTCCTGCCAAAGCTTCGCCGCTTAGTTTTAAAAGTATGCGTTTATATTTCAGATTCATAGAAAAACTCCTAAATATTTTTTATCTTTATTATTTTACAATAAAAACCTGTTTTTTTCAACTTAATATAGAAATTTTTATTAAATAAAATTTATTTTTATTTTTTCACATTTTTTATTTTTAACATCGTAAAACAAAAAACATATTATATTAGTGCAGGCTTATAAATTTATAAGCCTTTTATATAAATTTCCCCGCTGTTTATTTTTTAATCAGCGGGGTTGTTTTATTTAAACAAAGTTGAAAAATATTTTTTTCCTATTATCAAATCGTAGGTTATAATTTTATGATTTTTAAAAAATTCGCTTGCTTCTTTATTTTGAAATTTATTATACGCAACATTGTTTTCATCAATAAATAAATATCCGTTATATGCATGACAAACAGTTTTAAATTCTTCAATAAATTTAAATACCGGATATTTTGGTATATTTGCGGCTTCAAGCAATTGTTCTCCGAGAACATAGGCGCCTATAGTATTATTTTTATTTCGTGAATTATTTAAATCTTTTTTATTGCTCCAAATAAGATACGGCGTAGAAAACATATTTTTAGTTTCTTCAATATTCCAGTTTTTATCTTTGCTTACATATCCCGTATCAACATATACTTTATTATTCGGTCCCAAAGTAGGAAGATGGTCGCCGAAAAACAGTACTATGGTTTCCCTGTCTGATTTTTCAAGATATTTTAAAAGGCTGCCCAACGCTTTGTCAGCGTCATAGACCCCTTGCGCATAACTTTCAAGAATTTCTTTATTTTCTTCTCCTATATCAGTTAAAACTTCGACGTCTTTATTATAATTTTCATATTTATCTTTTGCATATCCCTGATGATTTTGCATTGATATGCCAAAAAT
>CAKTDK010000129.1 GCA_934541205.1 uncultured Eubacteriales bacterium | reverse complement strand
TGCATATACAGGGGGATTTAATCTACAGATAGCATTTAGTACCGCATACATAGCAGCGAAGTAATGTCGAAAAATGACGAACGAAAAAGCTTGAAAAAACACTATAAAAATATAAAATTGTAAATTAAAGGGAGAAAAAATATATATGCTAAATACTTTCTATACTATAAAAGAAGATGAATATTCAGCAGAGCTTATAGAAAAAAAATCAAAATTCATTGCAACTTTGCTAAAAGTATCATCTGAAGAACAAGCAATTGAATTTATTGAAAAGATAAGAAAAAAGTATAGAGATGCTAAGCATAACGTATTTGCTTACCGAATTGCTAACACACTAGAAAGATATAGTGATGATGGTGAACCAAGTGGAACAGCAGGAGTACCAATACTAGATATTTTAAGAGGTGAAAAACTTGAAAATGTTTTGGTTGTTGTTACACGTTATTTTGGCGGAATACTGCTAGGTACAGGTGGGTTAGTAAGGGCATACAGTGCAGTTACAAAACAAGCAATAGCTGATGCTGTTAAGATAGAAATGAAATTAAGCAATGAATATGAGGTCGTAGTAGATTACAATTTCCATAACATTTTGCAACATTACTTTAGGGAAAATTCAATAATTATTAAAGATACTATTTTTTCTGATAAAGTTAGCATTAATATTATTGTATATGCTGAAAAATCAGAAAATTTAAAGGACAAAATTATTGAAAAAACAGAGGGAACAGCGAAAGTGATATTAAAAGAAACATATTATCACGAATAAATGGAAAAATATTACAATTTAATATTGCTTTTTCCAAATTTTGGTAGTATACTTTGGATGTAGTGATAAAGTAACTTATTTGTCGTACGATAAAATGTCAAATAAGAACTAAAATGTTAGGAGGAATTTGAAAAATGCAAGAAAAAATTAAAGTTGTAATAGCAGATGACAACGTAGAATTTGCAGAAATAGTTAAAAATTTTCTAAATCAAAAAGAGGATATTGAAGTAATAGATATAGCAAAAGATGGAGAAGAAGCTGTTAAAATATTAAAAGAAAAAGAGCCAGATGTAGCACTACTTGACGTTATAATGCCACAATTAGATGGAATAGGCGTTCTTGAAAAGTTAAATGCAATGCCTAAAAAGTTAAAAACTAATTTCATAATGTTATCAGCAATTGGTCAAGATATTATAACACAAAAGACAGTTATGCTTGGTGCACAGTACTATATGCTAAAACCTTTTGATTTGGAATTACTTGCAAAAAGGCTAAGAGAAATAAAACATGGTATGATAGAAGCTCCTAAATATGTTGGAATACCACTAAAGAAATCTACATACATAACAGAAGGAAAAGACACACTAGAAACATCAATAACAAATATAATACATGAAGTTGGTGTACCTGCACACATAAAAGGCTATCAATACATAAGAGAAGCAATTACACTAGCTGTAAATGATATGGATGTAATTAACTCTATTACAAAACAATTGTATCCAACACTTGCAAAGAAATTCAAAACAACTCCATCAAGAGTAGAAAGAGCAATACGTCACGCAATAGAAGTAGCGTGGACACGTGGAAGTATGGATACCAATAACGAAATGTTCGGAAACACAATATCAGCAACCAAAGGCAAGCCAACAAATAGCGAGTTCATAGCAATGATAGCAGATAAGCTAAGACTTGAAATGAAATCAGCATAATGCTTGTGAAAGAACGATTACAAGATTTAATAAACCTATAAAGTTTATAAAAATCCGCAATGAAACCAATAAATATAAAAAGTCAAAACCTATAAACTTTTTTGATTTATCGGGGAAGAAAATAAAAAACTTTTCCAATTTATTTAAGAATTTTGTTTTACAAGTTAAAAACAAATTTTAAGTAAAGGGGAGAAGTTTTTTTATGTTACAAATTGATTATGATATAGACGATTTCATAGAATATTGTGAGGTTAAAATTTTGAATAAATATAATATTAACAAATGTTGACAATGATACACATATATTGTAGACTACTAATGATGAGGTTGTTCGGATATGATGTGATTTGCCCTTTTTATTTTCAAAACGAACAGGGAGGTGATGCCAATGATAGAAAACAATTACATATTATTTGCAATTAAAGTTCTACTCATAGCATCCTTCTTAAAGATACTAATCAATAAGAAGAAATAGCATAAAAAAATCACTCTATCCATTGCTGCGGTTGAGTGATTTTTATCCAAACTGGGCAAGTCACATTGTGACCAAAACCTCATCTTTAATTTTATTATACTATAGTAACATAAAAAGTCAATACTTTGGTATTGATTTTTGTGCAGTTCAATTAATTATTCTTTCTCTTTCCGAAAAATCTCAATAATTTAAGAAATAGATTTATGAAGTCTAGATATAATGTAAGTGTTCCCATTATTGATACTTTGGCAATTTTTTCATTAATAGTTGTCATATAAATTAAAAAACGACTTTTATAACTTAATTGTTATAAAAGTCGTTTTTTATTCCTGTATATTTTCCAGACCGTATTCAATAATTTGATTTACAACACTATTAAAGCTTAAGCTATTTTTTTCAGCAAGTTCTACAATTTTATCAAATGCATCACCACTTATGCGGATAGTTCTCGTTATTGTATCATTCGATTTTGTACGTTTTTTTATCTCTAATTTTTTCATATCCCACCTCTTATTACATAGTGTACACAAAACAAGAAATAAAATAAGTGTACAAATGTGTGTACAAAATATAAAAGTTGTGCTAATATAATATTGTCTTTTGAGTGGGGTGGAAATATTTAAATAAAATTCAAAAAAAGAGTAGGTGGTGAATATAAGCACAAAAATATAAAGATATGAAATGAATATACATATCTGATGCTGAAAACTTTTTCAAATAATATAAAAATTATTTAAAAAGTTAGTTAGTATTATCAAAAATTGGTATGGGGCTTAACAAATGTAGCACACTGAATAAAATTTGGAGGTAGAATTTAAATGAGTAAAAATAATGAAAGTGTTGTACTTATGAAAAATGAAAAAGAAATAATAAGAGGAAAGAGAGCATATAAAAAGATATTAAAAATTTGTGGAATTATTTTAATTGGATTGGCAATCTTTTTTGCAATAGCTAGTAGGGTGTCATACCATTTAGCAGTCAAAGTTGCTGATGAAAGAAGTAAGCAAGTTTTTTACAATGTAATATCGGATTATCCTGGTTTAGACAAAGAAAAAGAAGAAGCCATAAGTAGAATTCGTGCGATACCAGATACTCATAAAAGTGATGTTTGGAGAGGATTATCGTTTATATTTTTTGTGTTATTTATTATTGTAATATTATGTAATATGTATATATCAAAAATGGAGATTGTAGTAACTAATTATAGGGTATATGGAAAGAAGCCTTTTGGAAAAAGAGTTGATTTGCCTTTAAATGCTATTTCTGCTGTTGGAACCGGAAGTTTAAATGGGATATATGTGGGTACATCTGCCGGAAAAATTTATTTTATTGGTATAGAAAACAATGGAGAAGTTCATAAGGAAATAAGTAAATTATTAAACGAGACACAAAATATTCAAACGACTGGAAGTGATGAAATAGAGAAAATAAAAAAATATAAGGAATTATTAGATATGAAAGTTATAACGCAAGAAGAGTTTGAAAGAAAAAAGGAAGAATTATTAAAATGATGAATATTAATATTTTTAGATTTATTTGGAATAGATTAAACAGATAAGGAGAATATAAAATGGAAAATTCAAATGATGGAGCAGACGAACTAAAAAAAATTAAGGAATTACTTGATGAAGGAATTATTACTCAAAAAGAATTTGAAAAAAAGAAAAAGCAATTGTTGAAAACGAAAAAGAAAGTAACACCTTTAAAGGTAATCGGTATCATACTTATGGTACCAACCACTTTATTAGCTATCCTGATGGTAACTATATTTGTACTAGCTTTTTCTGATACAGAAACTAGTTATCAACAAAATAGTAACAAACTAACTGAGGAAGAACAGTTTGCTGTAGACTATTTAGTAACATTTTCTGAATTTATGAAGAATCCGCATAGTATTGAATTATATAAAGTATGGGTTTATCGTGACAAATTGGGTTATTATGTAGCATATGATTTATCTGCAACTAATAAAGTGGGCGGAAGGGTTGAAAGCACATATGGAAATAGTTTAGCGTTGAAGGATACTTCAAAAGCAAGTATAACTGATGCTTTTTCTAGCGAACTTCTTCTGGGCGGTGAATATTATTGGGGAAATGTTTTTTTGACTGCCAAAATGCAAGGTGAATTATTAGATGTAGATAAAATTCAAAAAGCTTTTGAAAAAGAGATATAATAAGAATTATAAAAAATAAGTGATAGCACAAAATCGCGATTACTTATTTTTGAAAAGCAATAGTAAATTAACAAATTTTTAATTGTAGCTTCCGTGCATCATTTTTTAATTTTGAAAAAATGTAGAACAATATTTATTTATCTTTGACATTTGGTGCAATTTAGTTTACAGTGATAAAGATCTATGATATACTGCCAACGAAATGTGTAACTATTGAGCATTCCTTTACAATTAAAAAGGAGGAGAGTTTACCATGAACGTAAAGAAAAAGATTGTTACTATTGTTTCAAAAGATGCTTTTACTAAAAAAGGTTTATTGGAAAGTATTGAAAAAGGATTGATTCCGGCAGTAATTGTGGAAGCCGGAACCCACCGGCTGCTCATGGTGGCATACATGAATCGGGAAAGCCTAAAGATTTCCATGGAAACGGGGAAAACCTGTTTCTGGAGTCGGTCCCGCCAAGAGCTGTGGACCAAAGGGGAGACCAGCGGCAACTACCAGCATATCGTGAGCATCACGGCGGACTGCGACCTGGACACCCTGAAGGTGGTAGTGGAAAAGGACGGACCGGCATGCCATACCGGGGCGGAAACCTGTTTTTTTAACCCGGTATACCAGAGCGAGGAGAAATCTGATTTTACCCCGGACGCCTTGATGGAACTCATTCGGGAGCGGAAGACGGATCCTCAGGAGGGGTCCTACACCACCTACCTGTTTCAGAAGGGGCTGGACAAAATCCTGAAGAAAATCGGGGAGGAGTCCACGGAGGTCATCATTGCGGCGAAGGACAACGACCCGAAGGAGACTGTTTACGAGATTTCGGATCTGGTGTACCACGTGATGGTGATGATGATTGAGCAGGGAATTTCGCTGGAGGACATTCGCCGGGAGCTGGCTTCCCGCCATGTAATCGATCACAAGGTAAAGCAGGAGAAGAGCAGAGCGGAGTAGCTTATGGACTGGAAAAGAAACTATCACACCCATACGGATTTCTGCGACGGGCAGAACACACCGGAGGAGATGGCCGAGGCGGCGGCAAAAAAAGGATTCACC
>CAKTDK010000128.1 GCA_934541205.1 uncultured Eubacteriales bacterium | reverse complement strand
CGCAATAACCGCGGCCAATAATTTACTTTGCGCTCTTTTAGATAATCATATACATCAGGGAAATGAACTTAATATTGATTTAAGAAGAATACTTATAAAAAGAGTTCTTGATATGAATGACAGAGCCCTTCGTGAAATTATTGTTGGACTTGGAGGAAAAATAAACGGATTTCCGCGTCAGGACAGTTTTATGATCACTGTTGCAAGCGAGATTATGGCAATACTGTGTTTAAGCAGCGATTTAAATGATTTAAAAGAGAGAATAGGCAATATTCTTGTTGCGTATAAACTTGACGGAAGTCCTGTTTTTGCAAAGGATTTAAATGCTCAGGGGGCGATGACTGCTCTTTTGAAAGATGCGGTAAATCCAAATCTTGTTCAAACTTTGGAAAATACTCCTTGCCTTATGCACGGCGGTCCTTTTGCAAATATTGCTCACGGGTGCAATTCTGTAAGAGCTACAAAACTTGCGCTTAAGCTTGGAGATTATGTTGTTACGGAAGCAGGTTTCGGAGCTGATTTGGGCGCTGAAAAGTTTATGAATATAAAATGCAGAAAAGCCGGCATTTCACCTGACTGCGTTGTAATTGTGGCTACAGTAAGAGCTCTTAAATATAACGGAGGAGTAAAAAGGTCGGATTTGGGAGAAGAAAATCTTGAGGCTTTGGAAAAAGGCAGTGTGAATTTGTTAAAACATATTGAAAACATAAAAAGCTTTGGCGTACCTGTTGTTGTAGCTATAAATCATTTTGCATCGGATACTCAAAAAGAAACAGATTTTATTAAAAAGCTTTGTGAGAAAAACGGAGTGCAGTGTTCTTTTGCTGATATTTTCTTAAAAGGCGGAGAAGGCGGAACAGATCTTGCGCAAAAGGTTATTGATACTGTAGAAAATAAGAAAAAGAATTTTAAGTTTACATATGAAGATGATTTGTCAATAAAAGAAAAAATAGAAAAGGTTGCAAAAAATATTTATGGAGCGTCAAAAGTTAATTTCTCCGATAAAGCTTTGAAAGCTATTGATGAAGTTGAAAAAATGGGATATGGCAAATTTCCGGTTTGTATGGCGAAAACTCAGTATTCAGTGTCGGATGATCCTTCAAAGCTTGGAAGACCAGAAAATTTTGAAGTTACTGTAAGAGATATTTCACCAAGCCTCGGAGCAGGCTTTATTGTCGCTCTTTTAGGGAATATTATGACTATGCCGGGGCTTCCGAAAATTCCTGCGGCAAACAGTATAGACGTTGACGAAAACGGAGAAATTATAGGATTATTTTAAAATATAGTTAGGAATAAAAATGTTATGGAATATATTTCAAAATCTCTTGAAGAAACAGAGAAAATTGCCTGTGAATTTGCAAAAAAATTAAAAAATAAAGATATAGTGTGCTTTTTTGGAGAAATGGGAGTCGGTAAAACTGCCTTTACAAGAGCCGCTGTAAAAGAACTTGAGATAAAAGACAGAGTAAACAGTCCTACCTTTTCTATTGTCAATGAATATTATGGTGAAAAAAATAACGTTTTTCATTTTGATATGTATAGGGTGGATAACGAGGACAGTCTTTATTCCACGGGATTTTACGATTATATGGACAGAGACGGCATTTTCTTTATCGAGTGGAGTGAAAATATATTGCCTTATCTTCCTGATAATTATTATAAAATAACAATAAGTAAAATTTCCGATACGGAAAGAAAAATTATAATTGAAAAGGCGGATAAATAATATGATTATTTTAGCCTGTGATTCAAGCGCAAAACCTTGCAGCGTTGCCGTTTTAGATGATGAAAAGCTTATTTATCAATGTTTTTTAAATAATAAGCTTACCCATAGCGAAACTCTTATGCCGATGATAGAAAATGCCCTTTTTTTATCGGGATATGATTTGTCAAAGGTCGATTTGCTTGCCGTTTCAAAAGGACCGGGTTCTTTTACCGGAGTGAGAATAGGCGTTTCAGCCGTTAAAGGAATTGCTATGGGACGAAAAATTCCATGCGTAGGAGTATCTACATTGAAGGCTATGGCGTATAATCATAAAAACTGCGGTAAAATTATTTGCTGTGTAATGGATGCAAGACGAAATCAGGTTTATAACGGAATATTTGAATTTAATCAGGGAAAACTTGAAATAATAAGCGATGACAGAGCCGTTTCCATAGAACAGCTTAAAGAAGAAATTATAAATTTAAAAAAAGATGTAATTTTAGTTGGAGACGGGGCGGATTTGTGCTATAATAATATGAAAGAACTTAAAAACGTCTGTACTGCAGATGAAAATATAAAATATCAGACGGGATATGGCGTTGCTCTTTGCGGAAAAAATCTTTTTGAAGAGGGAAAATATGATGATTTTCGAACATTGGTTCCCGGTTATTTGAGGAAATCTCAGGCGCAGAGAGAGCTTGAAGAAAAACAAAAAAGGAATGATTAAATATGAAAATAGCAGTAGGAAGCGATCATGCCGGGTTTTCATTAAAAGGCGGCATTATAAAACATATTGAAGAAAAAGGCTATGAGGTTTGTGACAAAGGCACTTACAGTAACGATTCCTGCAATTATCCTGATATTGCGGCGGCAGTTTCAAAATCTGTTGCTTCGGGGGAATGCGAGCTTGGAATACTTGTCTGCGGAACCGGAATAGGAATGAGCCTTACGGCGAATAAATTTAAAGGCATACGCGCAGCTGTTTGTTCCGATACTTTTAGTGCAAGATATACAAGAATGCATAATAATGCCAATATTTTATGTTTTGGCGAAAGAGTTGTCGGTCCCGGTCTTGCAATAGAGCTTGTCGACGCTTTTCTTGACAGTGAATTTGAAGGCGGAAGACATCAGATTAGAGTTGACATGATGAAAAAAATAGAAGATGAAAATTTTAAATAAAAGGAGTATTCTTATGAGTGACAAACTTCATTTAATGGATCATCCGTTAATAAAACACAAGGTATCTCTTATAAGAGATAAAAATACCGGAGTAAAGGAATTTCGCGAAATGATAGGGGAAATAGCAACGCTTATGTGTTATGAGGCTACCCGTGATCTTCCTTTAAAGGAAGTAGAGATAGAAACCCCTGTAGCTATTGCAAAAACTTCTATTATTTCGGGCAAAAAGCTTGCAATCGTTCCTATTTTAAGAGCGGGTCTTGGAATGGTAGATGGAATGTTAAATCTTATACCCGCCGCAAAAGTAGGGCATATAGGAATGTACCGTGACCCGGAAACTTTGGAGCCTGTTGAATATTACTGCAAAATGCCTGCCGATATAACGGAAAGGGAAGTTATAATAGTAGATCCTATGCTTGCAACGGGCGGAAGCGCCTGTGACGCTATTTCTTCCATTAAAAAATACGGTCCGAAACATATTAAGCTTATGTGTATAATCGGCGCTCCCGAGGGAGTTAAGGCTGTTGAGGATGCTCATCCTGACGTTGATATTTATTTGGCTACTCTTGACGAGAAATTAAATGATCACGGATACATAGTTCCGGGTCTTGGCGATGCCGGGGACAGAATTTTCGGTACAAAATAAAATAATTATTCGGAGGTGAAAAAATGTATAACTTTTCTTGCAAATAATTTTTAATACGCATATTTAATCTTTGGAGTATATCTCCTTGATTTGTTATGCTTTATTGCAGAAAAGTTTTTCGTTTTTTCGCTTGTATAAGATATAAATTTTATACATCAATGTATTTTTTGGATATATTGAAAATAAAGCTGCGGAAATTTTCTTTTCTGCAGCTTATTTTATTGAGAAGGATGATGTTTTATGTCTTTAATACAAGTCGAAAATTTAACCTTCGGATATGAAGGAAGTTATTATAATATTTTTGAAAACGTTTCTTTCAGTATAGATACAAACTGGAAACTTGGATTTGTCGCAAGAAACGGAAAGGGAAAAACTACTTTCCTCAATTTGCTTTTAAATAAATATGAATACACGGGAAAAATAATTTCAAAAGTTGATTTTACTTATTTTCCTTATGAAATTAAAGATGATACTGTTGATACTTTAGAAATAATTAATTGCATATGCAGCTGTGAGCATTGGCAAATTTTAAAAGAGCTTTCTTTTTTAAATCTTGAAAATGAGATTCTTTATCGTCCGTTTTATACTTTGAGCAGCGGAGAACAGATAAAAATTTTGCTTTTATCTTTATTTTTAAAAGAAAATAATTTTTTGCTTATAGATGAACCTACAAATCATTTGGATGAAGAGGCAAGAGAAATTGTAAGCAAATATTTAAAAAACAAAAAAGGATTTATTTTGGTTTCCCATGACAGAACTTTTTTAAATAACTGTGTAGATCATATATTGGCAATAAATAAAACAAATATTGAAGTTCAGAAGGGAAATTATACTTCATGGGAAGAAAATAAAGCGCGTAGGGACAGTTTTGAGCTTTCTGAAAACGAAAGATTGAAAAATGAAATAAAGCGGTTGGAAGAGGCTTCAAAGCGGACTGAAAATTGGTCCGATAAAACAGAAAAAACCAAAAAAGGAGCAAAAAATTCCGGACTTCGCCCCGACAGAGGATATATAGGACATAAATCTGCCAAAATGATGAAGCGTTCAAAATCAATTGAAAGCAGACAGCAGAAAAATATTGAGGAAAAATCAGGACTTTTGAAAAACATAGAAAGAAATGATGATTTAAAAATTCATCCCTTAAAATATTTTAATAATACTTTAATATGGAGTGATGATTTATCGGTTTATTATTCTGATGATAATATGCTGTTTGAGCATTTGAATTTTACGGTAAATCAAGGGGACAGAATAAATATATCAGGTAAAAACGGCAGTGGAAAATCGACGCTTTTAAAGCTTATCTGCGAAGAAAATATAAATTATATTGGAAATTTTAAAAAAGGTAATGATATAAAAATATCCTATATTCCTCAGAAAACCGATTTTTTAAAAGGAGATATAAGAGAATTTATTTATCAAAATAAAATTAATGAAAATCTTTTCAGGGCAATTTTGAATAAAATGGATTTTGATTTTGAAAAAAGTCATAATGATATAAGCTTATTTAGTATGGGACAAAAAAAGAAGCTGCTTATTGCCAAAAGTCTTTGTGAAGAAGCTCATTTATATATTTGGGACGAACCGCTTAATTATATAGATGTTTTTTCAAGGATTCAGATAGAAAATTTAATTTTAAGATATAAGCCTACAATTGTTTTTGTTGAACACGATTCTGCTTTCTGTAAAAAAGTTTCAAATAAAATAATAAAATTGTAAATACAGAAACCTCCGGCGTTAAAAATGCCGGAGGTTTCTGCGATAATAAAATAAAAGAGTTAAGGATTTGATATATAAAAAGTACAAATACTTTAGTGTTTTATATTTTTAAGTATTTTATACTTTTTACCGATGTTAATGATTAAATTAATCAATATAATAAAGCATTTTGCCGTAAGTTGGAAACGGCCAGTAT
>CAKTDK010000127.1 GCA_934541205.1 uncultured Eubacteriales bacterium | reverse complement strand
GAGAAGATAATCAATCCGAAGGGAGATATCTTAAGAAGCGAGATCATCAAGATGGTGACAGCAGCGTTAACAGCAGAGTAAAAGAAAAAGACTGATGAGAAATCATCAGTCTTTTTTTATTTTTAATGAAAGAGAGAATAGAGAAAGATATAGATATTAAAGTATTGAAAAAATATTTCAGAGTATTAGAAAAATATCAGAAAATTAAAACGTTCAGAGATTATATAAAAATAAAAGATAATATTAATGTAAATTATAATGGGTTGTAATTGTTGTTGATTTTGTTATTTTGGGAAGTTTTTTGCTTGTAATTCAGAGGATTGAAACCTCGAAAAATTTCTTAAGTAATAGTAAAAGATTTCTCATTTCATTGGGAATAACAAAAAAGAGTATTAGTATGACATTATATAAACATTAAAATGAAAAAACTATTAAGAATGAAATAATGAAAGGGGATAGGAATAACAGAGAAATTAATATTATATGGGAATTTCTGTTACCTTGAAGATA
Source organism: uncultured Eubacteriales bacterium (assembly GCA_934541205.1). GTDB lineage: Bacteria > Bacillota > Clostridia > Oscillospirales > RGIG7773 > RGIG7773. The sequence continues at coordinate 4,938 of CAKTDK010000127.1, read as the reverse complement.
CAAAAATTTTGTGGATCTTATTAAAAATGCAAAATAGGAGAGCGGAATGATAAAATAGAGAAAATAATTATTAAAACAATGCTTTTACTGCAAGAACAATAAGAAGTATTCCTCCGAAAATAACGGTTTTATCTTTCAAAAGATAACCGAATTTTTTACCTATAAATACAGCTGCGGAACATAATGCTGCAGTTATAAAAGCAATAAGGGAAACCGCAATAAAAATATTTACATCGCTTGCATTGAATGTTATACCTACGGCAAAAGCGTCAATACTTGTTGCCACTGCCTGAATAATTATAGTTTTAAAATTAAGATTTTTATCAGATATTTCTTCTTCTTTGGAGCAAAATCCGTCTTTTATCATTTTTGCTCCTAAAACGCCTAAAACAATAAATATTAGAAGTCCGGACCATTTTATAATAAAGTCGGCAAAAAATCCTCCTGCAAAAAATCCGAGCAAAGGCATAATTCCTTGAAAAATGCCAAATAATAAAGCCATAACGAGAAATTTTCTTCGTTTACAGCTTTTAAAGGCTAAAGCATTTGAAATAGATACTCCGCAGGCATCCATACTCAGAGCGATTCCGATTAAAATTATTTCCCCTAATCCCATAAAAATACTCCTTAAATAAAAGTTTTTAATTTACGTTGCAAAAAACAAAAAATTTGTATATAATAGTCTAAAAAGAAAAGGTGGTTTTAAAATGACAGAAGTTACAAAAGAAAGCATCATAGGAGATGTTCTTGACGCTGATAGAGAAACAGCGCAGTTTTTTCTTGAAATAGGTATGCATTGTCTGGGATGCCCCGCTTCAAGAGGAGAAACTATTGAACAGGCCTGCCAGGTTCATGGTACTGACGCTGATGAACTGGTTGAAAAAATCAATAATTTCTTAAAGAATAAATAGTGGGGTTTTTACTCCGCTATTTTGTTATTATACATAATAAAACAGGAGATTTCAATGCAAAAAAGAGAAAAAAAGCTTACGGCTCGACTTTTTGAAATAAGCAATCTTATAAATAACAGCAGTGTTTTATACGATATCGGTACGGATCATGCTTATCTTCCGATATATTTGGTTCAAAACGGCAAATGCAAGAGATGTTTTGCCTGTGATATAAATGAAGGACCGCTTAAAAGAGCAGAAGAAAATATAAATAAAAATTTTTTACAGGATAAAATAACAACTGTTTTAAGCGACGGGCTTAAAAATATCGATATAGAAAAGGCTGATACAATAGTTATTGCAGGAATGGGGGGAGAACTTATTTGTTCTATCCTTGAGCCTTTTAAGAAAAAACTTTTCGGAAAACATATCATTTTACAACCTATGAATTCTTTTTATCAGGTAAGAAAATTTTTTTCTGATAATAAAATAAAAATTGAAAATGAAATTTTAGCTAAAGAATCGGATAAGCTTTACATAATAATGGAGAGTTTTTTTGAAAAAGGAGAAAAATTAAAAGAAAAAGAACTTTTATTTTCAAAGCATTTGCTTTACAATAAATATTCTTTAAAAGAAGAGTATTTAAATAAAATGACAGAAAAATATAAAATAATGTATAACGGATTAAAGAAAAGCCAAAACCGGAATTTTGAAAATATAAAAGAAATTCTGGCTTTTTTAAAACTTCAAAAGGAGAACTTGAAAAATGAATAAAACCAATATAACAATTTCAGAAATACTTGAATATTTTAATGAGATTGCACCTTTTGAAACAGCAGAGGATTACGATAATATAGGTCTTATAGTTGGAAATGTGAATAATAAAGTAAGTAAAATAATGATTTGTCTTGATGTAAGCATTGATGTTATTGACGAGGCCATAGCATGTGAATGTGATTTGATAATATCTCATCATCCCATGATTTTTTCTTGTGTAAAAAAAATAAATGATGAAAATTTTGTTACTTCAAAGGCATTGAAACTTATAAAAAATAATATATCCGTAATATCAATGCATACGAATCTTGATGCCGCAAAAGACGGTGTATGCGATAATTTGTGCAAGGTTTTGAGATTTGATAATATATTATATGATAAAGGTTGTTGGAAAATATGCAAAATTTCTCCTGTTTCTGCAAAAGAAATGGCTTTAAAAGTAAAAAATGCTCTTAATATGCCGTTTACAAGATACAGTGATTGCAAAAACATGTGCACAAAGGTAGGAATTGTTCCGGGAAGCGGTATGGATTTTTCAGAGGAAATGATTTCTATGGGAGCGGATACAATAATTACAGGTGATATAAAGTATTTTGGATTTCTTGAGAATATGCAAAAAGGTATTAATGTAATAGACTGCGGGCATTATGACAGTGAAATAATATTTAAAAAGCCTTTAAAGGAACTTTTGAAAAAAAGATTTAATACAGAAATATTAATATCACAAAATGAGAATTATATAAATTATGTTTAAGAAAAGAGAAAAATTATGGCGTTTGACGGAATATTTTTAAAAGGAATTACAGAAGAAATAAAAGAAAATATAATGCTTGCAAAAGCTGAAAAAATATATCAGCCTTCAAAGGATGAAATAATTATTTCTTTTCGAGGCGGCAAGAAGCCATGCAAGCTTTTAATGTCTGCAAATGCTTCTTATCCGAGAATACATTTTACATTAAAAAATGAAGACAACCCTATGACTCCTCCTATGTTTTGTATGCTTTTGAGAAAGCATCTTGCAGGGGCCAGATTAATAAAAATATATCAGCCCAAAAGCGAAAGAATATTGTTTTTGGATTTTGAAGGAACAAATGAGCTTTTTGATATTGTTAAAAAAACTTTGGTTATAGAAATAATGGGAAGATATTCAAATATAATTTTACTTGAAAACAATAAAATTATAGATTCTATAAAACATGTTGATTTTACAACCTCAAGCCAAAGGCAGATACTTCCGGGGATTTCTTATAAAATGCCGCCGTCTCAGGAAAAATATGATTTTAATGATAATATAAATATTGAAAATATTTTTGAAAATGTAAATAATGAGGAAAGAGCGGATAAATTTATACTGAATACTTTTATGGGACTTTCACCTATTATATGCAGAGAGATTTGTTACCAAAGCTGTAAAAATTCAAGTCCGAGATTTTGCGAACTTCAAAAAAGTGATTTGGAAAGACTTATTTTTCATATAAAAATAATGGCGGGTAATATAAAAGAAAATAAATTTGAGCCGGTTATTGTATCCGAAAAAGACGGAAAGCTTATTGATATAGCTTTTATGGATATAAATCAATACGGAGGAAAATGTTTTACCAAAAAATATGAAGATTTCAGCAGCCTTTGTGATGATTTTTATTCCAAAAAAGCGGTTTTTGAAAAAATAAGACAAAAAGGAAATGATTTATTAAAACTTTTAACTGTTCATATCGAAAGACAAAAAAGAAAAGAAACAGCGCTGCAAAATGATTTGTCTGAATGCGAAAACAGTGAAAGATTCAGAATATACGGAGAGCTTATAACTTCAAATATTTATAAAATACAAAAGGGAATGAGAAGTATTGAGCTTGAAAATTATTATGACAGCAATAATACAGTAAAAATACCGTTGGATTACAGCAAGACCCCGTCTCAAAATGCGCAAAAATATTTTAAAGAATATCAAAAATCAAAAACAGCCAGAGAATATTTGATAAAACAGCTTGATTTGTGCAGAAAAGAGATAGTTTATCTTGAATCGGTTTTTGATAGCCTTGCAAATGCTGAAAATGAAAGGGATTTGACAGATATACGAAATGAACTTTCACAAAACGGATATTCAAAAGCAAAAACAAAAAATATAAAACTTCAAAAATCTGCGCCTATGGAATTTGTTTCTTCAGACGGATACAAAATATATGCGGGAAAAAATAATATCCAAAACGATTATATAATATCAAAACAAAGTCCAAAAGATATTTGGTTTCACGCTCAGAAAATTCCTTCTTCCCATGTTATAATTGCTGCAAATGGTGAAAACAATATTCCCAATAAAACTTTGGAAGAAGCAGCAATAATTTGCGCAACTCATTCAAAGGCCAGAGGAAGTACGAAAATTACGATTGATTATTGTCTTTTAAAGTATGTAAAAAAAATTCCGGGGGCAAAACCAGGAATGGTGACATATTCAAATTTTGAAAGTGCCATAGTGGACAGCGATGATAATTTATGCGATAAGCTGCGGATTAAATAAGTAGTTTAGTAAAAATTGTATATTTTAAAGGGGTAAAAGTCTTTTTAACTATTGAATATTATTGTTGATTTATATATTTATTTGGTGTAAAATAATAGAAATATATAAAAATAAAAAAGAAGGAGAACAGATATGCTAAATACCGATTTTAATCAGAAATTCGGAAAAGAAGGCCTGACTTTTGATGATGTTTTACTAATACCGGCAAAATCCGAGGTTCTTCCCAAGGATATTATTACTAAAACCCGTCTTACAAAAAAGATATCATTAAATATTCCCATGATGACAGCGGCTATGGATACTGTTACGGAATCAAAAATGGCTATAGCTATTGCCCGTGAGGGAGGAATAGGCGTTATTCACAAAAATATGACGATTGAACAGCAATGTGAAGAAGTTGATAAAGTAAAAAGAAGTGAAAATGGAGTCATTGTAAATCCGTTTTTCCTTTCACCGGAGCATTTTGTTTATGATGCGGACGAGCTTATGGGTAAATATAAAATTTCGGGCGTGCCTATCTGTGAAAACGGAAAGCTTGTAGGAATTATAACTAACCGCGACCTTAGGTTTTTAACTGATTATAATATAAAAATAAAAGATTGTATGACTAAAGATAATCTTATAACCGCACCGGTAGGCACAACTTTGGAACAGGCGCAGGAAATACTCAGTAAGTATAAAATTGAAAAACTTCCTATAGTGGATTCAAAAGGAATGCTTAAAGGGCTTATTACAATAAAAGACATTGAAAAAGCG
>CAKTDK010000126.1 GCA_934541205.1 uncultured Eubacteriales bacterium | reverse complement strand
GTTTATATTGCCTAAAAGATTGTTTGAGCAGAATGAACTTTCTGAAATGAAAAAGTTTATAGAAAGTAATTTTAAAAATAAAAATATAAAATGGATTTAAAACTTGTATATAAAAAATTTTCATGGCAAAAATATAATTGATTTTAAAATTATTATTTCAGAAAGGATTTTTGCTATGAATAATTTAACTACAAAAGAGCTGGGAGCCCTTGAAGAACAGCTTAATCAGGAAAAATTAATGGTAAAAAAATATCAGGAACTTGCTAATTGCTGTCAGGATCAGCAGCTTAAACAGAAATGTCAGGAGATTGCTATGAAGCATCAGTCTCATTATAATTCTTTGTTAAGTCATTTAAATTAGGAGGTTAATAATTATGGAACAGAAAATGACAGATCAAGATTTATCAGCTGAAGCTTTGGATCTTCAAAAGTTTTTGGCTTCAGGATATACAGGATATACTTTTGAATGCTCTAATACAAATTTAAGAAGCGATATGAGCAGAATCATGGAAGATGAAATACAAATCGGCTATGAAATTTATAAGATAATGAATGAAAAAGGCTGGTATCCTCAAAAAATGGCAGATCAATCGGAAATAGATTCGGCAAAAATGAAATTTAACGCTTAGAATTTATTATTTAATATTTAATCTCCGCAAAATATTTTTGCGGAGATTTTTCAGGTTAAATTATATCAAATATTAAAAATGATAAGTAAAAAGTTGCAATAATAGTAACAAATCAGTTACAATCAGGTTACAAATAGTTACAATTAGAAAAAAAGCATTTACAAATAGACTAAGTTGATATATTATAAAATCACAAAGAGAGTTATAAAAATGATTATGAAAAGATGGTTAATGGTTCCGGAGATTATTACATTAAAGTAATAATCTCTCCGGAACATCGGGAGATTGTCTTTCGAAATTTAATTATGTACAACCAAAAAGTCTGAGAGGAAATCTCAGACTTTTTATTTTTCTTTTATTATAAGCGCAAATAAAGGCGGATTATTGGGACGGTTTATAAAATCACTTAAAATTACCGTGAAGTTTTCGCTGTCTATGTTTTTTAAATAATCTGTAATTTTATTTTTTTCTTCAAAACCGGTGTCCTTACCGTAATATATGCAAATACTTATAATGCCTTTGGATTTTAATTTTTGCATTGCAGTTTCAAGAGCTTTTTTTGTTGTACTGTATTTTGTTTGTATACTGTGATTTCCTCCGGGAAGATATCCTAAGTTAAAAACAAAGCAATCTATGCCGTCTGGAATATAGTTGGACATGTTTTCATGACCGTCGTTGATAAGTACAGCATTTTTAATACCGTTTTCATTTAATAATTTTCTTGTACTTTCAACAGCTTCCTTTTGAATATCAAAAGCATAGACTTTGCCGGTAACATCTGTTAAATTGCATAAAAATAACGTATCACGGCCGCGGCCCATAGTAGCATCTACGCATATACTTCCCTTTTTTATATGGTTTTTTATTATTTGATGAGATAATTTTAGAGTATTAATACTTTGCATATTATTTTAACTTTCTTTTTCTTCTTATAAAAAAACTTGTTATAAAGGTTACAGAAAATATCACAACAAGAACTATAATTTGAGCTGTAATATTTTTCATGGGAGAATAGATTGTATAAATTCCCACTGTTTTAAAAGAGCTTTTTTGGATTTTTGCATCGTTTAGCGCCATAAGCATTTGAGATGTGGCAAATTTATTATATTTTTTTTCATCATTTTCAAGATATCTGTAAGAACCGTCAGGATTTTTAAACCTTTCGGTAGAATCTAAAATATTGTTCCATCTTTCATCTTTTAAATCTACTCCAACGCTTGAAAGGGCTGAAATAACCATTGCAAGAGAGTTGGAATTGTCATTTCCCATACTTTCAAAACCGCCGTTTTCAAGCTGTTTGCTGTTTAAATAAGTAATTGCTTTATTTATACAGTTCATGATTTCGGTTTTTTTCATAACTCGGTCTGACATTGCTATAATTGCAAGGGCAGTTAAATCAATATCTCCGTTTTTTCCGTCAAATGAAAAACTACCGTCTTCAAGCTGACTTGAAACGGCATAGCTGTAAGCGGCTTCTCTGTCATAGCTTTGTCCGTACATATCAAGAGCGATCATTGCATAAAAATGATTGTATAAAGAATCTCCGAATATACCTTCGTTTGTTTGAAAATCAGCAAGTTTTTTTGCCATATCTATACCGCCGAAATCTTTTTTGCTGGTATTTTTACAAGCTACATTTGAAATAATAAATCCTATTAAAGAATTTATATCCTTAAAATCACATTCAGAAGTCGTCATAGGCTTATATTCAAAAGTTTTGTTTTTGGATGAAGTTTTTAAAGCTATTATTTCATCCCAGTTTTGGATGGTTTTAAAATTGTTTTCATAATAATTTACGGTGGTGTTAATACTTGTATTTATATCAAGCGCAAAAACTGAAAACGAAGAAAATATAAATGTAAATATCATAAAAAATGCAATAACTTTTTTCATGGCAAAGCTCCTTATAAAATATTATAAATTTCTTGTATATCGGAAATTTCAAAATCAGGTTTAACATTCGAAGTATTTGGATTGTGTGTATAATTTGTCCATATGGAAGCTATACCGAAATTTTTTGCTCCTTTAATGTCGGCGTTTAAATCATCGCCTATCATAATAATTTTATTTTTATCGGTTTCTCCTGATTTTTTCATAGCAAAGCTAAAAATTTCCTTTTGAGGCTTTGCAGATCCGATTTCTTCAGATATTACAGCATAATCTATATAGTTATCAATATGAGATAATTTTAATCGGTTTCTTTGATTTTTTGCAATGCCATTTGTTAAAATTATAACTTTATATTTGTTTTTCAGATACTTGCATACTTCTTTTGAACCTTCATAAATCTGAGGGGATTGGGATAGATTTTCTATATAATATTCATTAAATTCTTTGCCGGAAAAATTTATATTCAGTTTTTTAAAAAGGTCAGAAAATCTCATTATTTTTAAATCAGAAATATTAACATGACCTAATTCGAATTCTTTCCAGTAAAAAGAATTGATTTTATGATATTCATTATATATGTTTTCGTTGCATCTGCCTATAAAATTATTAAAAGCAGTGAAAAAACTGTCTTTTTCCGCTGCGTCAAAATCAAAAATTGTTCTGTCCATATCAAGAAAAACAGTGCTGTATTTCATATATTATCTTCCTTAAAAAAATTTCTTGCATTTTTAAAAATGTCATTTCCGAAACAATCAATTGCAACTATAAGCGGAAAGTTTTCAACATAAAGCTTTTTTACGCTTTCGCAGCCCAAGTCTTCAAAAGCAATGACACTGCATTTTTTTATGCTTTTTGCGCATAATGCGCCGGCGCCTCCTATAGCACAAAGATAAACAGCTTTGTTTCTTATAATTGCATCGACAACGGCTTTGTTTCTTTCCCCTTTGCCTATCATAGCGCAAAGCCCCAAATCTAAAAGTTTAGGCGCATAAACATCCATTCTGGAAGAAGTTGTGGGACCGCAGGAGCCTATAATATTTCCGGGACGTGTTCCTGTAGGACCGGCATAATATATTACTGCGTTATTTATGTCATATGGAAGGGGAGCATCTTTTTCCATAAGGGAAAAAATTCTTTTATGCGCAGCGTCACGGGAAGTATATATATCTCCCGTAAGGTATAATATATCGCCGCATTTAAAATTTTCTATATTTTTTTTTAGATTGTACGTACTGCAAAAGTGCTCCATATTTATTCCTCGTCGCTGTCTTTATTTATAAGACCGGAAAATTTTATTAAAATTTTATCTATTTCATCGGAAAATGCAGTTTTAAACTGCGAAATTACATAATCCGTATTTTTGAAATTATCTTTTATTCCGGTTAATAGTATGTTTATTTCTTTATCTAATTGTTCTTTTTTCAGATTTTTTTCAGAAATGGTTTTTTCAAGCTGAAAAATTCGTTTGTTAAGCTTTTCATCGTTTTCTTTGTATATACGTTCTTTTTCGGAAATTGCGTCTTTTATAATTTTTTCGCTTTCAGATTTGGCTTTTCTTACAATTTCTTCCCCTTGTTGTTTTGAAAGAATAATAGCCTCTGAAATTTCGTTTTTATTTTTTTCGTAATATGTATAAAGTTTATTGTATTTTATAGAAATGTCGTCTCTTTCGGAGATTAAAGATATAATTTTTTCTTTCAGTTCATCATTGTCCTTTTTTAAGCAGGAGTTTTCGTCGGTATGTTTGGAACAAAGGTTAGACATTGAGGTTATTTTTTCTTTTAAATCTGCTGCTTCTTTTTCTAATTCCTCTATTTTGTTTTGAAGGCCGGATATTTCATTGTTTTTATCGTCAATTTTTTTTTCTAAAGAAGTATTTTTGGCCAATAAGTTGTCTATTTCAGACAAATATTCACTTTCTTTTTTTAAAAGAGTGTTTTTTTCATCTTCATTTTTTTTCAAAATGTCATCAAGATTTTTGATATAATCAAGACAATCGTTTTTTTTATACCCAAACATTGAAATGCGAAGGATTTTTTTATCTTTCATTGTATTTTACCCCCAAAAAACAGATATCAAAATTATATCATATTATAAAGAAAAATGCAAAAAAATAAAGGACTTTTGAAAGTCCTTTATTTTTGTATTTTTATTCTTTATTGTCAGATTTTAATTTAATTAAAGAAATAAGCTTATTGGAACCTTTAATAAGAAAATCGTTGTTTATGCTGTAATAAATTTGTCTTCCTTTATTTCTTTTCAGAAGCATTCCGTTCGTAAACAAAATGTCCAAGTGATAAAGCAAAGAGGACATAGGCCATCCAAAATGTTTCTGCATTTCCTGAGTGAAAGCAATATCGTTTTCTAAAATATAATCAATAAGCTTTAACCTTGAAGGATCGCTGAAACAAGCTCCCAAAGCTTTTAAAGTAACCTCTCCCAAAGAATTTTTGATGTAATAATCGCAAGTTTTTAAATAATCGCAGCCTAAAAGTATAAAAGTAATTTTCTTTTTATTTTCATCATAATGTTCATAAACAGTATATCTGTTAACATAAGAAATTGAAACGGTAATATCTTCCATATCAAGTTCAACGGGGAAAGAAGGATGAGCATTATTTAAAATATCAAAATTTTCAGATATTTTTAATGATTCAAAGGTTTCGGCAATTTCAGCTTTATGCATATCTCTGTAATCGCGTACTTTTTTCTCAACTTTATAAATTGTTTTTATAAAACATTCGCTTACAACCTGTGGATTAATAAAATAATTAAGAATAGAATAACTGATATCAGCTGGATAATTAAAAGATGTTAAGAGCTGATTTACTTTGCTTATGGTATATTCGTCCAGATTAATGTTATCAGTTGAAACATTAAAATAATATGAAATAATATATTTTTTCATAAGGTCAATGTTTCTTATTTTCTGAACTACGCTGTCAATAGAAAAATTATCAGAAAAAGTATAGTCTCCGAATTCAAGGTTTTCAAAAGCGATTGAGTTTTGTGATTGATTGTTGTTGTAGAAAAAGCATCTTAAATTATCCTGAAAAGTTATATCCATACTGTCAATGAATTGTTCTGTTTCAGCTAAAGTGGCAGGATC
>CAKTDK010000125.1 GCA_934541205.1 uncultured Eubacteriales bacterium | reverse complement strand
AAGACGATCTTCTTAATTGCCTTAAGCGTGACGGTTACAAGGCAACGCAGGCGACAATTTCAAGAGATATAAAAGAACTTCGTCTTATAAAAGTTCAAAGTGCAAACGGAAATTATAAGTATAGTGTTTCTTCAAAAGAACAAGAAAGCGTTTTATCCTCAAAATTTAATAATATTTTTTCTGAAGCGGTAATTAAAGTTGATTTTGCAGGTAATTTTGTTGTTATAAAATGTTATCCGGGAATGGCCCATGCTGCTGCGGCAACCATTGATTCAATGAATATAAACGAAATTGTGGGAACGCTTGCAGGGGATGATACTGTTTTTATACTTATGAGGTCGGAAGATAATGCGGCTGATTTAACAAAATCTCTTACAAAATATATTAAATAAGGCAGGAGATAATTATGTTATCAAATTTGCATATTGAAAATATTGCTGTAATCGAAAGCGCTGATATTGATTTTAACGAAGGCTTTTGCGTGCTTACGGGAGAAACCGGGGCAGGAAAGTCTATTATTATTGATGCAATCAATATGATTTTAGGTAACAGAACTTCAAAAGAGATTATAAGACACGGTGCAAAATCTGCTTTTGTCAGCGGAAGTTTTTATAATTTTTCCGAAAATGTTTACGGTATGCTTTTGGAAAACGGCATACCTTGCGATGACGACCAGATTATTATTTCGAGAGAAGTTACACTTGACGGCAAAAACAGCTGCAGAATAAACGGACGGATTGTTAATACGGTTTTGCTTAAAGATTTGGGAAAATTTCTTATTAACATTCACGGGCAGCATGATAATCAAAGCCTTTTATCAAGTGAAAGCCATATAGATTTTTTAGACAGCTATGCAAAAATAGATAATGAACTTAATGATTATCATATACTATTTGATGAATATAAAGATTTAGTCAGCCGTTTGGAAAATCTTAATGAGAATGAAAGTGAAAAAAGAAGAAAAATCGATATGTATAACTATCAGATAGATGAGATTTCTGCTGCGGATTTGCATATCGGAGAGGAAGAAGAACTTCAGAAAAGAAAAATTAAATTTAAAAGATTTGACAGTATAAAGCAAAATATTCAAAACGCTTATGTAAGCTTATACGGCGATGATGAAATTCAAGGCGCATATGATTTGCTGTCAAATGCTATGAATTCCTTATCCGAACTTTCAGATATTTCTTCCGAATACAATGAGCTTTATGAAAAATGCAGCGAACTTTATTATTTATGCGAAGATGTTTCTGAAATCGTGAGAGAGGAAAAAGATAATTTAGAAGATAATTTTGATAATATAGATGAAATAGAGTCAAGACTTGATATAATTTACAGACTTAAAATGAAATACGGAGACAGTATTGAAAAAATACTTGAATATTGTGAAAAAATTCAAAATGAGCTTGATATTATAGTTTTTTCCGATGAAAAAAAGAAAGAGCTTGCAGATGATATAAAATCTGTTGAATCAAAACTTGAAGTTCTTGCTCTTGATATTTCAAAAAAACGTAAAGCTGCAGGAGAAAGACTTTCAAAGGACATAGAAAATGAACTTTCTTTTTTAGAGATGGATAAAACAAAATTTGCTGTGTCTATAGAACAGTTAAAAGATACTGATGGAAAATATATTTTTACTTCACAGGGAATAGACAGCGTTGAATTTTTGTTATCTGCAAATATAGGAGAGGATTTAAAGCCCTTGTCGAAAATTGCTTCCGGCGGTGAGCTTTCAAGGATAATGCTGGGTATAAAAACTATTTTAAGTAATATAGACGATGTTGATACTTTGATATTTGATGAAATTGATACCGGAATTTCAGGCCGGGCGGCTGAAAAAGTCGGTAAAAAAATAATGGATATTTCAAAAAGCCATCAGGTGCTTTGTGTAACACATTTAGCGCAAATAGCAAGATTTGCCGATAATCATTATCTTATTTCAAAAAGCGTTAAAGAAGGCAGAACTTATACAAAAGTTGATCTTCTTGATTTTGAGGGAAGAAAAAATGAACTTGCGAGAATTATGGGAGGAATAAATATTACCGATAATATTTTAAATACCGCAGAAGAAATGCTTATTGACAAAGATAATTAAAGTGTTATAATATTTCTAATAAATTTATAAAATTCGGCGATGAAAAGATTAAGTAAGAGCATTTTTTATTTAAGAGAGTTCTTGGCTGGTGTAAAAGAACAAAAGATGTGTCTGAAGTTACCTCTTGGAGCTATTGATTGAAAAGTGAAGTAGGTCATTCGGGTGTGCCCGTTACAGCTATACAAGTCCCAATTGAGGTGGTACCACGTTTAATGCGTCCTCATGCTTTATAAAAAGCATAAGGACGTTTTTTGTTATTAAAAATAAAAATTTCTAAAATAAAGGAGAAAAACAGAGATGACAGTTTTTGAAGAACTTAAAGAAAGAGGGCTTATTGCCCAAATGACAAATGAAGAAAAAATAAAAGAACTTCTTGAAAATGAGAAAGTTAAATTTTATATAGGATTTGACCCTACTGCTGATTCCCTTCATGTAGGACATTTTTTACAAATGGTTGTTATGCGCCATATGCAAAAAGCAGGTCATATACCAATTGCGCTTTTCGGAGGAGGAACAGGAATGGTTGGAGACCCTTCCGGAAGAACAGATATGCGTCAGATGATGAGTGTAGAAACTATTGCTCATAATGTTAATTGTTTTATAAAACAGATGTCAAAGTTTATAGATTTTTCTGACGGAAAAGCCATTGCAGTAAATAATGCGGATTGGCTTATGAATTTAAATTATATTGAATTTTTAAGGGAAATAGGAGTACATTTTTCTGTTAACAGAATGCTTGCTGCAGAATGTTTTAAATCAAGACTTGAAAAAGGACTTTCTTTTATTGAATTTAATTATATGCTTATGCAAGGATACGATTTTTATCATTTAAATCAGGAATACGGCTGTAAATTAGAGCTTGGCGGTGACGATCAGTGGTCAAACATTATCGGCGGAGTAGAACTTTGCAGAAGAAAGGCAGGAGAAGAGGTATATGGAATGACCTTTACTCTTCTCACTACTTCCGAAGGTAAAAAAATGGGCAAAACTGTTGGGGGAGCAGTTTGGCTGGATCCTGAAAAAACTTCTCCCTATGATTTTTTCCAGTATTGGAGAAATGTTGATGACGCGGATGTTATTAAATGTTTAAAGCTTTTAACCTTTATACCTCTTGAAGAAATCAGAGAAATGGAAAAGCTTGAAGGCGCGCAGCTTAACGCAGTTAAGGAAAGACTTGCTTACGAGCTTACTTCCATGGTACATGGAAAAGAGGAAGCAGATAAGTCGTTAGAAGCGGCAAAAGCTCTTTTTGCCGGCGGAGCTGATGATAAAAATATGCCTACAACTGTTTTTTCCGATGAAGATTTTACAGACGGAAAAATAGGACTTTTAACAGCTATGGTGAAATCAAAGCTTGTTCCGTCAAATAAAGAAGCCAGAAGGCTTATAGAACAGGGCGGAATAAGTATAAATGATGAAAAAATTTCTGATACAAAATATGAGCTTACAAAAGAACAAATAAGTGATGGAATAATAGTAAAAAAAGGAAAGAAAACTTATCATAAATTTGTTTTATAATTTAAAGGAGAAAAAAGATGAAAATAGAAACTAAATGTCTTCATGAAGGGTATGAACCAAAAAACGGTGAACCAAGAGCGCTTCCTATATATCAAAGTACTACTTATACTTATGATTCCACGGAACATATAGGAAAGCTTTTTGATTTGACGGCAGAAGGCCATATGTATTCAAGAATTTCAAATCCTACAATTGAATGCGTTGAAAAGAAAATTGCAGCTTTGGAGGGCGGAATAGGAGCACTTTGTACAACATCGGGTCAAGCGGCGTCACTCCTTTCTATTCTTAATATTTTAAGCTCAGGAGACCATTTTATTGCAAGTTCTACAATTTACGGGGGAACAATAAATCTTTTTGCAGTAACTTTAAAAAGACTTGGAATTGAATGTACATTTGTAGATTGCGACGCTTGTGAAGAAGATATTCAGAAAGCTTTTAAAACGAATACAAAAGCAGTTTTTGGAGAAACTATTGCAAATCCTGCAATTGCGGTTCTTGATATAGAAAAGTTTGCAAGAATAGCTCATAAAAATAATGTTCCGCTTATTATAGACAATACTTTTGCAACCCCGATTTTATGCAGACCTATTGAGTACGGTGCCGATATAGTAATACATTCAACTACAAAATATATGGATGGTCATGCGATTCAAGTAGGCGGAGTAATAGTTGACAGCGGCAATTTTGATTGGTCAAACGGAAAATATCCCGAATTTACAAATCCGGACGAAAGTTATCATGGGGTTATTTATACAAAAGATTTCGGAAAAGCTGCTTATATAACAAAAGCAAGAGTACAGCTTATGAGAGATTTTGGAATGTATCCAACCGCTATAAACGGATTTTTATTGAATTTAGGTCTTGAAACCTTAGCTGTCCGTATGAAACAATATTGTCAAAATGCTGAAAAAGCGGCAGAGTTTTTGGAAAAAAGTGATAAAATTAAAAAAGTAAATTATCCTTCTCTAAAAAGTGATAAATATTATTCTCTTGCAAAAAAATATTTGCCTGACGGATGCAGCGGAGTTATAGCTTTTGAAATAAATGGAGGAAGAGAAGAAGCCGTTAAATTTATGGACAGCCTGAAACTTGCTTCTAATGTTGTTCATGTTGCTGATATAAGAACCTGTGTTCTTCATCCGGCAAGTTCTACGCATAGACAGCTTACAGACGAGCAGTTAAAAGCCGCCGGAATAAGCCCAGGACTTGTGCGTCTTTCTGTGGGCCTTGAAAATATTGATGATATAATAGAGGACTTGAAAAACGGTCTTGAAAAAATATAATGAAAACAGCAACAAATAAAAAAACGGAGCATTATGCTCCGTTTTATCTGTTTATTCTTTTGTAGCGGCGTTTGACTGGGATATTTGTGTTCCTTGAGAATTAATTGTATAGTTTTCTTTATATATAACTTCTGAAATCGGAACTATTTCATATCCTTTTTCTTTTATTCCTTCGATTACGGCAGGCAGGGCAGCCGGAGTATTTACAGCCGCATTATGAAATAAAATAATGGAACCGTCTGAAACTTTTGATACTACTCTTTTTACAATTGATTCAACAGGAGGATTTTTCCAGTCCAGACTGTCGATATTCCACTGTATACAAAAATGATTTATTTCTTTCAGCGCTAAAATAGTTTTATTATCGTAATCTCCGTAAGGTACACGGGTTAAAAATGGGCGTTTACCGGTGATTTTTTCAATTTTATCATCACAATCTGAAATTTCCTTTTTTATTTGTTCTGCGGTAAGCTGAGGCAGATGGGGATGCGTATTTGAATGATTCATTATTTCATGGCCGGCGTCAGATAAGGCTTTTACTGATTCGGGATATTTGTCAACCCATTCTCCGACTACAAAAAATGTAGTTTTTACATTATATTTTGCTAAAATATCTATAAGCTGCTGAGTATCTTCATTTCCCCAGGCAGCGTCGAAACTTATAGCAACTTTTTTGTCATTTCTTTTAACATTATAAATCGGAATTTCACGGTTTTGTGATGAAACTGTTTGACTGCCATGATAAAAAGTTCCGAATACTCCGCATCCTACCATTAATAC
>CAKTDK010000124.1 GCA_934541205.1 uncultured Eubacteriales bacterium | reverse complement strand
TTTCAGCAGCAATACTTATGTGGGAAAAAATAAGATGATTACGGAGGTTTTGTTTTGAAAGATATTCGAAAATATGTATATCATATATGGCTTTGTGAAAAGTTAAATTATAATCAAAACAAAATACACAGGCTCTTAGATGACTATGAAGATGTAAAGGACATATATAATCTTAAAAGAGAAAATCTTGACAAAATAGAATATTTAACAAAAGAAGACAGTAAAAATCTTTGTGATAAAAGTCTTGAAAAAGAATATGATATTATTGCAAAATGTGAAATGAGCGGTATTTCAATAATAGCTTATGATGATGAAAATTATCCTCAGAAACTTTTAAGCATAGCCTATTTTCCTATAGTTTTATATTATAAGGGAAATCTTTTTGATTTTGATAACAATTTATGCATAACTGTTGTAGGTACAAGAGACTGTACGCCTTACGGAGAAAAAAACGCCTGCACTTTTTCATACAGGCTTGCAAAGTCAGGAGCTGTTATTGTAACAGGACTTGCGCAGGGTATTGATGTAAAAGCTCTTGAAGGAGCAGTTAAAGCCAAAGGAAAGTATGTAAGCATACTAGCAAACGGAATAGACATATATTATCCTGCAGCGCATAGAAAAATTCAGGATTATATTGCAAAACATGGACTTTTAATAAGTGAAAATCCTCCCGGAGAAAAAGCGACTCCGGCATCGTTTCCGATAAGAAACAGGCTACTAAGCGGAATTTCTGACGGAACTTTAATAATTGAAAGTCCGAAAGGCGGAGGATCAATGATAACTGCTTCGCTGGCTCTTGAAGAAGGCAGAGATGTTTTTGCAATTCCTGGCAATATAGATAATGTTAAAAGTCAAGGTTGTAATTCTATTATTAAAAGCGGAGGCAAACTTGTTACAAGTGCTATGGATGTTCTTGAAGATTATATTTATATGTACGGGGAAAATCTTAATATTGAATATGAAAATGCAGGAGATACGGTTGTTCCCGTTGAGAAAAAAAACAACGATGATTATATAGTGGAAGTAGTAGATTACAGCAAAAAAAATACTACCGTGGAAAATAAAAATCAAAAAACGCAGGAAGAACTTTCAAAAGCTCAGAAATTTATAAACAGTCTGACAGATGTTCAGAAAATTATATATGATGTTATAAGCGATAAGCCTATACACGTTGATAAAATTATCAATTTAACCGGTGAAAGCACTGCGAAAGTTATGGCGTCTCTTACCATACTTGAAATATATGGACTTATAAAACTGATGCCCGGAAAATATTATGTAAGAAAATAAATTGCAAGGCGGAGAAAAGCTTTATGTCGAAAAAAGAAGCAAGTCAGTCAAAAACAAAAAAAACATCAGGTTCATCAAAAAAACTTATAATAGTTGAGTCTCCTACTAAAGTAAAAACTATAAAGAAATATTTAGGTTCAAATTATGATGTAACCGCATCTATGGGTCATATACGCGATTTGCCGAAAAGTCAGCTTGGAGTTGATACGGAGAATGATTTTGAGCCCAAATATATACCTATAAGAGGAAAAGGTAATCTTATAAATGATTTAAAGTCAAAGGTAAAAAAATCAGATAAAGTATATCTTGCAACTGACCCTGATAGGGAAGGCGAGGCTATTTCATGGCATCTGGCTTATATTTTGGGAATAAATACTGATGAACAAAATAGAATTACTTTTAATGAAATAACAAAAGACGCCGTTAAAAAAGGACTTGAAAATCCCAGAGCAATAGATATGGATTTGGTTGACGCTTATCAGGCGCGGCGTATTTTGGACAGAATTGTAGGTTATAAGCTAAGTCCGTTTTTATGGAGAAAAGTAAAAAAAGGATTGTCGGCGGGAAGAGTTCAAAGCGTTGCTACAAGGCTTGTAGTTGATAAGGAAGAGGAAATAAGAAAATTTGTTCCTAAAGAATATCACGTAATTTCTGCTTTGCTTAAAGATGATAAAGACAAAGAATTTATCGCAAAATTTTACGGTAAGTCTAAAAAAATGGAAATTTCCGATTCCAAACAGGCGCAGGAAATACTTGAAGATCTTAAAAATGCAAAGTATATGGTAGATAATATAAAAGTAAGCAAAAAGTCAAAAAAGCCGTCTCCTCCTTTTATTACTTCTACTCTTCAGCAGGAAGCTTTAAGAAGGCTTAATATGTCTTCCAAAAGAACTATGAGTATAGCTCAGGAACTTTATGAAGGTGTGAATATAAAGGGCGAAGGTATGGTAGGGCTTATAACTTATATGAGAACCGATTCTTTAAGAATAGCCGATTCGGAAAGAGAAAAAGCGAAGGATTATATAATTGAAAAGTACGGTGAGAAGTATTATCCCAAAACGCCAAGAATATATAAAACAAAATCAAATGCTCAGGATGCTCATGAAGCGATTCGTCCTACTGTAATCGGTTATGAGCCCGCTAAAATAAAAGAAGATCTTACAAAAGACCAATACAGGCTTTACAAGCTTATATATGAAAGATTTTTATCAAGTCAGATGGCAAGTATGGAATATGATCAGACAAATGTGGATATAAAGGCTAACAATTATATTTTTAAAGCTTCGGGAAGCGTTGTTACATTCCCTGGATTTTCTGTTCTTTATTCTGATAAAAAAGAAGACGGAGAAGAAGACGATGTAAAGCTTCCAAAGCTTTCAATAGGACAGATTTTAGAGCTTGTGAAGCTTTCCGAAGAACAAAAATTTACCCAGCCTCCCGCAAGATATACGGAAGGCACTCTTATTAAAGCTCTTGAAGAAAACGGTATAGGACGGCCTTCAACTTATGCTCCTACGATTACTACAATTACTCAAAGAGGATATGTTGAAAAGGACGGAAAAAATCTTGTTCCGACACCTTTGGGAGAAGTTACTACTAATTTAATGAAAGAAAATTTTGCGAATATAGTTGACGTTGGGTTTACCGCAAATATGGAAGATAATCTTGACAAGGTAGAAAACGGAGAAGAAAAATTTAAACAGGTAATACGAGATTTTTACGGACCTTTTAACAAAGAACTTGAAGAAGCGGAAAAAAAGCTTGAAGGCACATTTGTAAAAATTCCTGAAGAAGAAACTGATGAAGTTTGTGAGCTTTGCGGAAACAAAATGGTTATAAAAACAGGAAAATACGGAAAGTTTCTTGCCTGCAAGGGATATCCGGAATGTAAAAATACAAAAGCTATAGTGGTTCCTACCGAAGGAATTTGTCCCAAGTGTGAAGGACAGCTTATTCAGCGAAAAAGTAAAACCGGCAAAAAATATTTTTCCTGCAGCAATTATCCTAAATGCGATTTTATGACATGGGATGAACCTATAAAAGAAGTATGTCCTTTATGCGGAAAGACTTTATTTATAAAATCGGGCTGGCAGAAAAAAATAGTTTGCAATAATGAAAACTGCAGCTATGAAAGGAGCATGAAGAAATGACGGTTTCAGTAATAGGGGCAGGCCTTGCGGGATGCGAATGCGCTTATCAACTTGCTAAAAGAGGAATAAAGGTTGACCTTTATGAAATGAAACCTAAAATTAAAACTCCTGCTCATTCAAGCGATAATTTTGCTGAGCTTGTATGTTCAAATTCTTTAAGGTCAGATCAGCTTACAAACGGAGCAGGACTTTTAAAGGAAGAGCTTAGAAGACTGGACAGCCTTATTATAAAATGCGCAGATAAAACTAAAGTTCCGGCCGGAGGAGCTTTGGCAGTTGACAGGGAAGGTTTTTCAGAGCTTGTTACAAAATATATAAAAGAAAATGAAAATATAAATATAGTTGAAAAGGAAGCCGTTGAAATTCCCGAAGGGTATGTTGTTATTGCGTCGGGACCTTTAACGTCGGATAAACTGTCAAAGAAGATTTCCGATATTACAGATGATGGATTATACTTTTTTGACGCTGCTGCGCCGATTGTTACAAAGGACAGCATTGATTTTGAAAAAGCTTTTTATAAAGCAAGATATGATAAAGGAACGGCAGATTATATAAACTGTCCTATGACAAAAGAAGAATATGAGATTTTCTATAATGAGCTTATAAACGGACAAGAGGCAAAACTTCATGATTTTGATAAAGACCTTAAAGTATTTGAAGGATGTATGCCGGTTGAAGTTATGGCAAAAAGAGGGCATGATACACTTTTATTCGGGCCTTTAAAGCCTGTGGGACTTGAAAATCCTAAAACCGGAAAAGAGGAATATGCCGTAGTGCAGCTCAGACGGGATAATAAGGATGACACTTTATACAATATTGTGGGATTTCAGACTCATCTTACGTTTTCCGAGCAGAAAAGGATATTTTCTCTGATTCCCGCGCTTAAAAACGCAGAATTTGTAAGATATGGAGTTATGCATCGAAATACTTATCTTAATTCACCATTGTTTCTTGACAGCTTTTACAGATTAAAAAGCGACCCCAGAATAATGTTTGCCGGGCAGATGACCGGAGTGGAGGGTTATATAGAGTCGGCAGCATCAGGATTTTACTGCGGAATAAATATGGCTAAAGCTATAAAAAATCAGGATATGATAGATTTTACTAAATATACTGCAATCGGAGCTTTAGCTCATTATATAAGCGATGAAAGCGTTAAAAAATTTCAGCCTATGAATATAAATTTCGGTATAATTGAAGGACTTACTTATAAAGTGAAAAATAAAAAAGAAAGATATTTAAAAATATCGGAAAGAGCTCTTGAAAAAATTGAAAAGTTAAAGCCTTTTGTGCTTGATTAAGGAGATGTTTTTATGATAATATCAGTAGACGCTTACGGAGGAGATAATGCGCCTATGTCAGTTATTAAAGGGTGCGCTGCGGCAGTTTCGGAATATGATATTAAGATACTTCTTACAGGGAAAACCGAGGAACTCAAAAAGCTTTTTGAAGAAAATAGTATTTCTCAGAAAAATATTGAATTTGTAAATGCTTCCGAAATTATAACAATGCATGATGATCCGTCAAGCGTGGTAAGGTCAAAAAAAGACAGTTCTATGGCGGTTGCTTTTCAGCTTTTAAAAGAAGGAAAAGCTGACGCATTTGTAAGCGCGGGGAATACCGGAGCGTTATATATGGGAGCTACTTTTATTGTAAAAAGAATAAAAAATATAAAAAGAGCGGCTCTTGCATCACTTATTCCTACTGATAACGGTAAAAAGCTTCTTATGGACTGCGGAGCAAATACGGATAATACTGTAGAACAGCTTGTTCAGTTTGCGGTTATGGGGAGCGCTTACATGGAAAAAGTTATAGGTGTTAAAGATCCGAAGATAGGACTTTTGAATAACGGTACGGAAGATACAAAAGGCGACGATTTAAGGGTTGAAACAAACAGAATATTAAAAACGATGGATATAAATTATATAGGCAACGTTGAAGGAAGAGATATTCCTTTCGGAAATGCAGACGTATATATTACCGACGGATTTTCGGGGAATTTGGTGCTTAAGGCGATAGAAGGAACTGCTTTAAGTATGATGGGTAATGTAAAAAATATTTTTAAAAAGAATATAATCACCAAATTGTGCGCATTAATATTAAAGAGCGGACTTTATTCTATAAAAGAAAAAATGGATTACAGGGAATACGGAGGAGCTCCCCTTCTCGGAGTTTCAAAGCCTGTTATAAAAGCTCACGGAAGCTGTGATGAAACAGCTTTTAAAAACGCTCTTCATC
>CAKTDK010000123.1 GCA_934541205.1 uncultured Eubacteriales bacterium | reverse complement strand
GTGTCAAAAGAAGAAATTTTAAAAACTGCGTCTCTTGCGAAATTATATTTAAATCAAACGGATATTAAAGAAATTTATCCGCATATGAATTTTATTATTGATATGATGGACAAAATAAAAAAGCTTGACAATGAGAATACTGACTATCACAGTATAAATGCAAATCAGCTTAGAAAAGATAAAACGGAAAAATCTTTCGTCAAAACAGAAATATTGAAAAATTCAAAAGACACGAAAGACGGATATTTTTCTGTTTCAAAAATGATGGAATAATATATGAAAAATTTATATAAATTAAAAGGATATGAGATTGCTTTAAAACTTTCAAAAAAAGAAATATGCGCAAGAGAAGTTACTGAACATTTTATAGAAAGAATAAATTCGAAGGAAAAAACATTTTCAAATTTTATTACCTGCGACTTTGAAAATGCTTTAAAAAATGCTGCCAAAGTCGATGACAAAAGAATGAAGGGCGAAAAACTTTCTTTTTTGGCGGGAATACCTGTGGGAATAAAAGATAATATCTGTACAAAAAATTTAAGAACTACCTGCGCTTCAAAAATGCTTGAAGATTATGTTCCTATATACGACGCTTTTGTTGTGGAAAAAATAAAAAATGCAAATATGATAATTCTTGGAAAAAACAATATGGATGAATTTGCAATGGGTTCATCAGGTGAAAATACAGTTTTCGGCATTCCGAAAAATCCTTATGATATAACAAGAGTTACCGGAGGTTCATCAAGCGGCAGCGCATGCGCTGTAGCAGCAGGAGAGGCTGTCATGACGCTTGGAACGGATACTGGAGGTTCTGTAAGGCTTCCTGCGTCTTACTGCGGAATTGTAGGTTTAAAACCTACTTACGGAGCGGTTTCAAGATATGGTCTTATTGCTTTTGCATCAAGTTTTGATGTAATTGGGCCTATGGCAAAATGTGTTTTGGATACAGCCCTTATATCGAATGTTATTTACGGTTATGACATTCAGGACGCTTCAAGCAAAGACATTGTTTTTGATGATTTTGCAAAAATTTCTGATTTTGATGTAAAGGGGCTTAGAATTGCACTTCCGTCAGAATATTTTCAAAACAGCAATATATCAGGTGAAATAATTGAAAAAATAAAAAAGGTTGCTTTGATGTTTGAAAAAAACGGAGCGATTGTGGAAGAAGTATCAATTCCCGAACTTGAATATTCGCTTCCCGTATATTATTTGGTTTCATCAGCTCAGGCCTCCTCAAATCTTGCAAGATATGACGGAATAAGATATGGATATAAAGCCAAGGAATATTCGGATATAGAAGATTTGTATTCAAAATCAAGATCTGAGGCTTTCGGAAAGGAAGTAAAAAGAAGAATAATTTTAGGGACTTATGTTCTTTCCGCAGATCAGTATGAAAAGTATTATCATATGGCGGTTAATGTGCAGAATAAAATAAGAAACAGTATAAAAAATATTTTTCAGATATATGATTTTATTATTACTCCTTCGACTGCAGATACAGCTTTTAAAATAGGAGAAAAAAGCGGGCAGAAGGATATGTACAGTGAAGATTTGTGTTCGGTTTTTGCTAATATTTCGGGAATACCGGCAATTACGCTTCCCTGTGGTTTTGACAGTAATAATATGCCTATGGGAGTACAGATTGCTTCTAAAGAGTTTTCAGAAGAAAAATTATTTAAAGCCGCTTATTTTATTGAAAAAGAAATAGGATTTAATACAAATGTAATATGATTTGTATTGATATAAAACTAAAATAGGAGTATAGTATGGAATATGATGTTAGGATAGGATTGGAAGTGCACTGTGAACTTAACACAAAAAGCAAAATGTTTTGCAGTTGTAAAAACAGTTTCGGAGATGCACCTAATACAAATTGCTGCCCTATTTGTACCGGGATGCCGGGAACGCTGCCGTCATTAAATAAAGAGGCGGTAAAAAAAGCGGTGAAAGCAGGATTAGCTCTTAACTGTAAAATAAATAAAAAAACTTTTATGGACAGAAAAAATTATTTTTATCCCGATCTTCCGAAAGCTTATCAGATTTCTCAGTATTTTACTCCTATATGCCAAGACGGATATCTTAATATTTTTGACGGAGACAAGCTAAAGAAAATAAGAATTAAGGAAATACATTTTGAGGAAGACGCAGGAAAACTTATACATGATGCTTATGATGATGTAACGCTGATAGATTATAACAGATGCGGAGTACCTCTTATAGAAATTGTTACTATGCCTGATATAGAAAATTTGACTCAGGCAAAAGAATTTTTGGAATCTTTTAAACTTTTATTGCAGTATATTGATGTGTCAGACTGTAAAATGGAGCAGGGCTCTTTAAGATGTGACGTTAATGTTTCTATAAAGCCTAAAGGTTCAAATGAACTTGGAAACAGATGCGAAATGAAAAATATCAATTCCTTTTCCGCAGTATTGAAAGCTATAGAATATGAAGTTCAAAGACAAAAAAAAGAACTTGAAAAAGGAAATGTAATAAAAATTCAGACAAGAAAATGGGATAGTGCTAAAGGAAAATCAATTCTTTTAAGGGAAAAAGAAAACAGCAGCGATTACAGATTTTTTACCGAACCGGATATACCGTGTGTCATAGTTGATGAATGTACAATAACAGAAATTCAAAAGGAAATCCCTGTTTTGCCGTTTGAAAGAATGTTAAAATATATAAATGAATATAACCTACCCTATGATGATGCTTTAATTATAGTAAAAGATAAGAGAAAGTCTGATTTTTTTGAAGAGTGTATAAATATAAGTACATATTATAAAGAAATAGCCAACAAAATTATAAATGATTTTGTCGATATTCCGACTTTTGAATTTTGCCGGGTTTTGGAATTTGTTAATCAAGGCAAGCTTTCAAATTCATTAGTTAAAAAAGTTTTTGAAGAGATAAAATTAAAAAAGGTATCTGCGGATTTTGCTTTGGAAAGTCTGGGATTTTGTCAGATAAATGATGAAAAATATATTATTGATATTATAAAAAAGGTTTTAAAAGAAAATAAAAAGGCTTTTGAAGATTACAAAAACGGGAAGAAAAATGCTATGGGATTTTTAATAGGACAATGTATTAAAAAATCATTTGGAAAAGCAAATCCCGAAAAAGTAAAAAATTTAATTGCGGAAATAATTAATAAGGATGGTAAAGATGTTAACTAATAAATCAACACTGAGATTAAGTATAAAATGTTTTTTAAACAGCTTGTTTTTATTTTTGGTTTCGGCTTCCCTTTCTATGCCGTTTTCGTTAATAGGGGGAGGTATGTCGGAAATTTATTTAGGAGTAACGATGCTTGTAATATACTGTATATTTTTTTATCAGATATGTTGGAAAATCGGATGGGACGATATAGGAAAAGTGAAAAGAGGCGTAGTAAAAGAAAATTTATTAAGAGGCTTTTTATCTTGTTTTATCGGTACTCTTCCCGCTACAATTCCGCTTTTTGTAAGAATATTTAATCAGGATATAGTATTTTTAAATCTTATAAATACCATTATTAATTTTGGCTTCGGCGGGTTTGCATTTAATGATAGAGATACATATATTCTATTTGTTTATTTGATTTTAATTTTAGTTTCCGGCGCGGCTTATTTGCTTGGGTATAAAGAAATATCATTGTATCGTGTTTTGGTATATACAAAAAAGAAAGAAAAATAAAAATTTAGTTATGTATAAAACTTCCCCCCTATTTGTATCGAAAATAGGGGGGAAATTTATTTACAGTTTTTATTTTTCTGTATATTTCGTTCTGTATTCTTTTGGAGTCATATTTTCTGTTTTTTTAAAAAGCATAGAAAATTGCGAAGAAGAAGCAAACCCGCAGTTTTGAGAAATCTGAGCAACGGAAAATTTGGTTTTTGAAAGTTCTTCTTTGGCCTTTTCCATACGTTTGTCCATTATGTATTCAAATGGAGCTATAGAGTATTTGCTTTTAAAAAGATGTCTGAAGTGATGGTAAGAATAGCCTGAAATTTTTGCCAAATCTTCAAGGGTTATATTATCTGCAAAATATTCGTCAATATAATTTTTAGCATAATCTATTTTATCCTGCGCTTCCGAGTAATTATTTTGGATTCTGGATATTTCAACGCAAATTTGACAGCAAAGTGAGTTTATATACAAATCATAGTTTGGTTTTCTCTCTGAATACTCATATCTTATTTTATTAAAAAGCTTTAATAAAACGCCTTCATTATCTTCAACAAGTCCGTTTCGTATAAGATTGGTATCCGACATGGAAAATCCGATAAATACAAGAAGCGTTTCATCATAACGTTTTTCATCATGCATAACGTCGGGCAGAATAACTGCACAGGTTCCGCTTTGATAATCGTATTTTACATTGTCAATAGTGGTAGAGCCGGTTCCGCTGATGTAATAAACAAGTTCATAGCATCCATGGCTGGTAAAAGGAATATTAGTTTTTTCTTCTCTTATATTTTGAGAGTAAAAATGTAAATTACAAGACATAATACACCTCTATAAATTTTATCATTTTTATTTTAACATATAATTGAAATAAAATAAATAGTGATTTAACCAAAAAGTTATATAAATATTTTTTTAAAAGATTTATTATTCAAATATCAAAAATAAAAAATGAGGTGTAATTTATGGCAGGATATCAAAAGCTTTCGGTGCTTTTAACCGAAGAGCTGGATCAGCTTAAAGAAGAAGGAAGAATTTTTAATCGGGAAGAGTTTGAAAAAAAGATAAAAGATGCTGATGATAATAAAGAAAAACTTATGGCGATTTATGAAGAATATCAGACTTTGCCGCTGGATAAAAATTTTAAGTATAAAGAGCCTGTTTCTTATGAAGATATTCAAAAATCATTAAAAGGTGATTTTGATAAATTTGAGCTTCCGGATGAAGAAACTTTGAAAAATAAATTCTGGGGCGCTTGGACAGGAAGATGTATAGGCTGCGCTTTCGGACAGCCGGTTGAACTTTGGACAGCAAAAGCAATAAAAACCTGGGTTGAAAAAGCTGACGCATGGCCTTTGGAGGATTATCTTCCTACTCATTCAAGAGCCGAAAAAGAAGATAATATGAAAATAGGTATGCCTATAAGTACAAAAGATAATATAAAATTTATGACAACAGACGATGATATCAGATATACTGTAATAGGTCTTCTTTTGCTTGAAGAAAAAGGCAAAGATTTTGATACTTGGGATGTTGCATATAACTGGATGCAAAGACTTCCTTTTAGATATTTATGTACTGCTGAAAATCAAGCATATTTGAATTTTGTAAATATAGACATACACGGTCCTTGGGGAAAACCTGATAAAGAGGTATGCAAAAAAACTTTGGAGGAATATAAGGTAAATACATATCTTAATCCTTACAGAGAATGGATAGGCGCTCAGATAAGAATAGACGCATATGGTTATGCTGCTGCCGGAAATCCTCATCTTGCCGCTGACTTTGCTTTCAGAGACGCTGATTTTTCTCATGTTAAAAACGGTACTTACGGAGCAATGTTTTTTGCAGCGTTGATTGCCGCCGCTTTCGGAGCAAAAACTGTTGATGAAATGCTTGATTCGGCAATGAAAGAAGTTCCTGAAACTTCAAGATTTTATGAAGCTATGGTGCTTGCGAGAAAAATCGGAAGAGAAGCTTCTTCAAGAGAAGAACTTATTGATATGCTTGAGAAAAATTTCGGTCAGTATAATTTTGTTCATACCATTAATAATGCGGCGTTATGTGTTGCCGCTATAC
>CAKTDK010000122.1 GCA_934541205.1 uncultured Eubacteriales bacterium | reverse complement strand
TTTTGCAATGCGTCTTGTACTGTTTTCAATAAAACTAATAACGGATATGTTCCGTTATATATTTCAAAGGTATATTGGAAAGAGAGATATAAAATTGATGTAAAAACAAACCAAAGGGAAAATATAAAATCTTTATCTCTTTTAATTCCTTGGAGTGATGATATAACAGTTAACAAAGGAGATATTGTCGCAAGGGGAAAATATGAGACTTCCATAAAAAGCAAAAACGATTTGGATAATGCTTTTGTTATTGACAAAATAGAGTATAACAATTTCGGAAGTCAGTATATAAGACATATAAGCATTGAGGGCAGATAATGAAAAACTTAACTGTAAAGCTTAAAATGAATGATACTCAAAAAATACTGCTTAAACGAGGGCTTGATAAAAACGGTAAAGTACAAAAATTTTTTACTGAAACTGTATATAAAGAATCTGCTCCGTATACTCCATTCAGAAGCGGAAACTTAGGAAAAAGAGCCAATATGGAAATAGGAGATAATTATTTAAAATATAATTCTCCTTATGCAAGGTATTTGTGGTACGGAAAATTGATGGTTGATCCTATTACAAGAAAAGGCTGTTTTTATGATCCGGTAAGCGGGGAAATGTGGTCTAGACCAAATGTACAAAAAGTACTGACGGATAAAGATTTAGAGTTTCAGGGAGCACCTAAACGGGGAGCATTTTGGGTTGATAGAATGTTTAAAGATAAAGGAGATAAGATAGTGAGAATTACAGCAAAAATGGTAGGAGGCAGAGCAAAATGAGTATTACTCAGGCACTTATTGAATACATTAAAAAGTTCCCTGATATAGAGATTGTCGAACTTGAAAGAGTGGGAGAAAACAACAATTCTTATGCAATATATCCGGTAGGAAACGGACTTGTTTCAAAAGATGTATTGGGAAACAAAAAGTACAAAAGAAATTTTATTTTTCTTGCCAAAAGACCTGTTTCAGAACAGTTTGAAATTGCAGAAAACTATGATTTTTTAGAAGTTTTCTGCGATTGGGTGGAAGAAAACAATGATAATTATATTTATCCCGACTTTGGAAACAACATAACAGTTGACAGCCTTGATTTAAGCAACATTATGTTAATGAATGTTTCTGACGGCTGGGATTTAGGCACATATCAAATACAAATAAATTTAATTTATACAAAGGAGAGTAATTAATTATGGCAACACCAACAAGCTTTAACTTAAATGACAATCAGAAAGCGGAGAGAAAACTTCTTGTAACCGCTGTAAATGTAGGAACAGGAGAAACAGAGGATTGGGAAATTATTGGCGCAGGAGTGGAAGAAAGTGCTATCGAGCTTAATATGAATTCCGAATCAATTACAGATATTCTTGGAGTTACCGAAACTTCAATAACGAAATCAGAGCCTAAACAGACATTTGAACCTTATACTATTAGGGGCGGTTCAAAACTTGCATTTATTCTTGATGATATTATTACAAGAAATGCTTTGTCTGAACTTTCAGCTTTTAAAGTGCTTATTGCCAAAGGATATATCGGAGAAGGCAACGCATATAAAGCAGAAGTACATAAAAATTGTACTATCACAGTTACAAGCTATGGCGGAAGTGCTTATGTAGATATGCCTATTGAAATAAGCTTTTCAAATGATAAGGAACATGGAACAGTTGATGAGATTACCAAAGGCCTTACATTTACGAAAACTGCTTCTGTATAAGGAGGTAATTCATTGTGGCTAATATTAATATAGAAACAGGCAGAGAGAGAATAACAATAAACAGCGATCCTGATAAAGTTATTGAACTTAACTTATCAGACGGAAGCATTATTACAAGGCTTGAAAAAGCTAAGGCTGAAATAGATGAATTTTTCGGAAAAATAAAAGATATTGCAGACAAAGAAGATAAAGAAAGCGCTGAACTTATATCAGATACAGAAAAAAAGATAAGAGAAAAAATAGATTATATATTTGATTATCCTGTATCAGATGTTATTTTCGGCAATGCTTCTTGTATTTCCACAAAAAACGGAGTTACATTCTTTGAAAGAGCGATAAATGCTTTAATGCCGTTATATGAAAAGGCTATAAAGACGGAACAGAAAAAATCTCTTGAAAGAACAGAAAAATACACCAAGAAATATAAGAAATAAAAGGTGTTAAATTATGTATGAATTACCGAAAAGTCTTGAAATAGACGGTATTTTTTACGGTATTCGCAGTGATTTTAGGGCGGTGCTTGATATCATCGCCGCCCTGAATGATACTGAGTTAACAGAATACGAAAAAATATTTGTAACTCTTAAAATTTTATATGTGGACTTTGATAAAATAGTGAATATTCAGGAAGCTTTTAAAAAAGCAATGTGGTTTATAAACTGCGGAGATGAAGAAAAAGGCGGAGCAAAAAGAAAGCTTATGGACTGGGAACAGGATTTTAAAATCATAGCCGCTCCCGTAAACAGAGTTTTAGGTTATGAATGCCGAAGCTGTGAATATCTTCATTGGTGGACCTTTATAGGCGCATATTATGAAATAGGAGAATGTACCTTTTCAAATGTTGTAAACATAAGGAATAAAAAACAAAAAGGAAAAAGACTTGAGAAGTGGGAAGAAGAATTTTACCGCGAAAATAGAAATATGATAGACTTGAAACAAAAAGTAACCTCTGAAGAACAAGAAATTATAAATAATATCATGGGAATTATGTAAAATATAGTTGAAATATCTAAACATATACTGTATAATTATGGTATGTATTATATAATTTTATTTTTTAGGAGGGTTATTATAAAATGGAAGACGCGAATTTGAATAATGCATTGGTTCAAGAAAATTCAGAACGGACAGAAGAATTTCCAACGAAATTTTGCAGACATTGCGGTAAAAAGATAGCAAAAGAAGCGGTAATTTGTCCTTTGTGCGGATGTCAGGTTGAAGAATTTAAAACATCATCAGATACTCCAAACGTGGTAATTAATAATACGAATACAAATTCAAATATTAATAAAAATATTAATAGTACTGCGATGATGGGAAGAATGAAAAACAAATGGGTATCGTTATTATTGTGCTTTTTTCTTGGATGGCTTGGAGCCCATAAATTTTATGAAGGTAAAACAGGAATGGGGATTCTTTATATTTTTACAATGGGATTATGCGGAATCGGGATTGTAATTGATTTTGTATCTTTACTTTTTAAGCCGAATCCGTATTTGGTATAAGGTTATAATTTAATAGGAGTATAAGAATGCTAAATAAATGCTATAGGTGTAAAACTAAATTTCAGGGAGATATTTGTCCTAACTGTAATTTAAAGCTTAAATGGTATCAAAAAAATTCTATATTTAGCTTAATAATTATGCTTGTTGCGATAATATTTTTTATTGTATGTATATGTTTTGCTATGGATATTATCGGTGATAAACCTAAAACAATTCCTGAAAGCAGTAATGTTTCAAATATTCAAACTCAATATATTGATTTAGAAAAATTTAATAATGTAGAAACTGGAATGTCTTATAATGAAGTATGCAATATCCTTGGATATGAAGGGGAGCTTATATCGGAGGTCAATATAGGAGATGATAAATTGGCTACAAAAATGTACGCTTATTATGGGGAAAATTTAGGTTCAAATGCAAATTTTACATTTCAGAATGATAAGCTTATAAGTAAAGCACAAATAGGGCTAAAATAAAAAACCGTTTATCTTTTGATAATCGGCATTTCATAATTTCCTAATATTTGACATTATTGAAAGTTTATGTTATATTATAGCCAAGGTATGACTTTTGTATAACCTTAATAATGTTTTTACAGAATAGCCGTCCAATATGGGCGGTTTTTCCTTACACAAAATTAGAAAGTTATATAAATTCACAGCAAGTAAAGAAAATATAGCAGGATAAAATAAAAAATGAGAGGTGCTAAAATAAGTGCCTCTCATTATAAAACGAAAACCACCCTAACGGAGGGCAGTTTTCAACACAAAAAAATATTGTAAGAGTACAAGAACAAATACTCTTGAAAAAATTATAGCATAAAAAAATTTGTGTTGCAATAAGAACTTGATATTTTTCGTAATTATGATAAAATATAGATTAAAGGAGGGAGAAATATGTATTGTGAAGGGAATAAAGTAAAAGGTGTATTGAAAACTATATCCGTATATGATGATATGATAATAATTGAAAAAACATTGAAAATAGGGCCTGACAAAATAGTTCAAATACCTGTATCTGAAGTTGAAAGTATTAAATGCTTAAATCCTAATTTCTTTAATAATGGATTTTTGTCTATATGTTTAAACGGAATAGAAAATAATGTAGAAACCGAAAGAGATGCTTCTAAAGATAAATATAGTATAGTGTATAACACCGTAGACAAGAAAAATTTTAATCAACTACTTGAATACATAACGGATACATTTGACATACCTATTATTTCGGATGGAGTTATGAGTTCTGCTAAAAAACAATCTATTGTACAAAGAGAGGAAAGACAATATCAAGATGATAGACTAAAGCAATTAAAAAAAGATCATGTTGCTTATTGTCCTAAATGTAAGTCAACGTCTTTATCGGCTCACAAAAAAGGCTTTGGAGTTGGTAAAGCAGCGGTTGGAGTTGCCCTTACAGGAGGATTGATAGGAGCCGTTGGAGGAAATATAGGAGCAAAAAAAGTTAGAGTAACTTGCTTGAATTGTGGACATCAGTTTTGGGCAGGTAAAAAATAATAAAAATACCGCTTATCGTGTATAGGCGGTATTTTTATAAAAAGGTTCAATAACATCAAATAACCCACTCTATTAAATTAGGGTGGGTATTATTATGCAAAAACGAGGTGAAAACATGGCAGACGGAAGTATAATTATTGATACTCAAATTGATAATGACGGTGCGGTAAAAGATTTGAAACAGTTAAAAGGGACTGTTGAAACGGCAGGAAAATCATTTGAGAAAGCAGGAAACAGACTTTCACAGGCTTTTGGAGCAAAACAGCAAAGTAAAATAGAAACTCTTACTCAAAAACTGGGACGTCAAAATGAGAATATAAAAAAGCAAGCCATTATTGTAGATGAACTAAAGGCAAAATACGATAAGCTTGCAAATAGTGAGACAGAGCCAAAACAATTAAAGTCTTTACAATCGGAATTAGCAAAGACCGAAAAGGAATATCAGAGGCTTTTAAAAGAAAATGATAAGTTTTTACAGGATTATACAAAAGCAGAAGAAATGGCTTCTTTTGATTTAGCTTCAAACGGAAAAATAAAACCCGAAAATAAACAAAATTTAGAAATATCATCTGCTGGACTTGAAGAAACAGGTAACAGACTTGAAGAGTTAAGGCACAAAGCAGAAAAATTAAAAGAAGAAATCAAAAATATAAAATTAAATCCTGAAAATAGTGAAGAAGCAAAAAAATTAGGAAATGAATTTAATCTTGCAAAAGATAAATTATCACGGTTGAAAGATGAAGCTTCTGCTACAGAAAGAAACATACAAAAAGCACTATCTGTAAAAAAACAAGAAACTCAAAAAAGTGTAAAGCAAGTTAATAAGGAAATGACAAAAACGCCAGATATAGCACAGGGTTTTACTAAATCTATTGAACGATTTTCCAATAGAATAAAATCTCTTGTAATGTCGGCGTTAATTTTTAATGTTTTAAGCGCAAGTTTAAGAAATTTAACGCAATATATGGGGAATGTCTTAAAAACCAATACAAATTTTTCAAATTCTTTAGCGCAAATAAAGGGAAATTTACTTACAGCATTTCAGCC
>CAKTDK010000121.1 GCA_934541205.1 uncultured Eubacteriales bacterium | reverse complement strand
TATCCAAGGGGAGTTTTTTTATCCGCAAAAAAATCCTGCGAATTTAAAAACTCCCGATAGGGTAAAAACAGCCTGACCGCCGTTTCTTAGGAATAATTTTAAAAGTTTTTATAATAAAAACCCCTTTCTGAATCGGGATAATTAAATACCGCGCCAAGTGTTTTGGCACGGTATTATCATATCCTAACCCGAAAGGGAATATCTTCTTGATAAAGACCATGAAACATCCGGAAAATCTATAGGAAAACAAAAGTCTATTTAATAAAATAAACTTTAACCCATAGAAACCTTTACCCGCTGCCGATTTTTTTAAGAGTGTTATTGAGATCTTTCACTGCGTTCAAAATGACGATAAAGTACATTCAAAATGACGAGGTTCTGTCATTTTGATAGAAAACGCCTCGATGAATCTCTTTAATATTAAGGACGAGATTCCTCTCTATGCTCGGAACGACAAACTGAAAATCTCATAATAATAAATGTCGAAATGGCGCAAAAAAAGTACCAAAAACAACTTATAAAAAGTTTTTAAAGTACTCAAAAATCTCTCTTCCAGAAACGTATAACAAAAGCTGTTGAAAAAAGGGGAAATTTGTGTTACACTATAGGAAGTCGGCGCCGGAGTTCCGGTTGTTTATGAGTGCCTTGTTCACTTGTAAGCAGGGTTAATGTTTGTGCGAACATTAATCTGCCGGCTGTATTTAATTTTTATGAGATAATTATATAGCATATTTTCCTGTTTGTCAAGAAAAAATAACCAAAAAAACAGAAAAAATAATTTATTTAACTCTTTTTCGACAAATTAAGGCGATAGGAGATTTTTTGCCTTTTAAAAGGGTGGGAAAAGAGTTTTTGGTATAGTAAAAGATATTTCTATCTGTTAAGGAAGTAGGAAAAAGATTTTTAATTCTTAAAGAGATGATAAAGTTTTGCTTTTTAAAGAACCAGTAAAGTTTTTTTCATTTTTAAAGCAATAGGAAAGAGTCTTTTATTTCTTAAAAAGATAAGATATTTTTGTTTTTTAAAGGAACAGTAAAAGGAATAATAAAAAAAAAGTTTAAAATAACAAAAAAGAAATGACCGATAATTTGGTCATTTCTTTTTACAATAAAAAATACTATTAATTTAAAATATCTCCATCAGTAGAAACAGGGGAGTCAACATATGATTTTGCAAGATAAGCATCAATAATCTGTCTTGCAACAGGAGCAACATTGCCTCCGCTTGACCCATGTTCAATAATTACATATACTGCAATTTCCGGGTCTTCATAAGGTGCAAAACAAGCAAAAAGTCCGTTTGACGTACCGGTTGGAACCTGAGCTGTTCCGGATTTTCCTGCAACATCATACTGACAGGTTATAAAAGGAGCATAAACCGTTCCGCCCTTTTTAGTAACTGCAAGCATACCTTTTTTTATAGCGCCTAAATGTTCATCAGATATATTAAGCTTACTTATAACCTTAGGGGAACAGTCAACTACGCTTTCTCCGTCATTATAAGTAACTATATCTTTTATAAGAGTAGGCTGATATCTTGTTCCGCCGTTTGCAAGAGTAGATATATATGTGCAAAGCTGAATAGGAGTAAACAAGTTGTCCGATTGTCCGATTGCCGCCTGCAAAGTATCTCCCGGATTCCACACAGCTCCTTTTGCTTTTTTCTCAGCGGGACTTGCCAAAATTCCTTTTGCTTCGCCACCGATTTCTATACCTGTTTTTTCTCCAAGTCCCAGCATGGTTGCTGTTTCATCAAGCTTTTCAATCCCAAGCTGTCTTCCGACTTCATAATAAAAATAGTTACAGGAATCTCTCAACGCTCCCGAAACGTTTACTGTTCCGTGAGTTCTTCCCTGAGAAGTATATATCCAGCACCTTGGCTGATAATCCTTATAGTATCTGTAAACGCCTTTATCAGTTATTGTAGTAAAAGGAGTTATTATCCCGTTTTGAAGAGCTGAAAGAGAAGTGCACATTTTAAAAGTAGAGCCGGGTTCATAAATTCCCGATATAGCTCTGTTTAAAAGAGGATTATTTTCCGCTTTTAAAAGCTCACTGTATTTTGACGAAAATTCAGATAAATTAAAAGTAGGATAAGACGCCATAGCAAGAACTTCGCCTGTTTTTACATTCATTGCAACAACAGCTCCTGCGTCAGCGTCAGCGCCGGCTTTATCCTTTTTTGTTTTTCCTTTTTCAGCTATATCTTTTATAGTTTGTTCAAGCGCATTTTGCGCAATTATCTGCAAATCTTTGTCAAGCGTAGTTCTTACATTATTTCCCGGAATAGGGTCTTTTTCATTTACGATACCTACAATTTTTCCCGAAGAATCTCTTTCATATCCTTTTTGACCATCGGTTCCTTTAAGATATTCCTCCATAGCCGCTTCAAGTCCGTCTTTCCCCACAAGGTCGTTCATTTTATACCCTTTATTTTTAAGCTCCTCATATTCTTCCTTATAAATACGTCCCACTCGGCCCAAAATATGAGGCGCAATGCTTCCGTCAACTATTTCTCTGACAGGTTCAACCTCTATCTGAACTCCCTTTATATTTATTGAATTTTCTCTTATATAGGTTACCATAGTTTTTGATATATCTGATGCAAAAGTATAGGGAACTGTTTTGGAAAAATCGTTCCTTTCCATCTCATAGCGAACTCCCGCAATTTTTCGTACTTCATCCATATCGTCGCTTTTTATTTTATATCTTTTCTTTAAATACCTTAAAGCGCTGTCACTGTCAGCAGTTTCCCCGGTGGCTGTTTTATATTTTGTTAAAAACTCCCGAAATTCCTTATAATCCTTTTCATAATCTTCGGTAGTTATATAATTATAAGGAGAAGTTTTTGAAATCGGAAGATAATCATAATATTCATCCGTTGTATTTTCAAAAATTTCTATGGTATTTAAAATAACATCATTTAAATCAGAGGTGGAAATAAGAGATTTATCAAAAACTACAGAAAATCCCTGACGGTTTACAACAAGCTCTCTTCCGTAACGGTCAAGAATCTGTCCTCTGGGAGCTTTTACTGAAGTTGTTCTGTAAACCTTTTTTTCTGATTGGGAAGCGTATTCATCACCCTTAATTATCTGAAGATATACAAGACGGCAAAGAAAAATAACGACAATTACTCCTATTGCCGCAAATATAGATATATATCTTTTTTTAAATTCGTTAAAATTCATCTGTACCTCCGCGATAACTCAGCTTTTCACTTAATTTTCCCAAAAGATAATATATCCCGGCCCCCATTAACAATGTTGCAAGTCCCCGTTTAAAAATAACATTTATAATAAGTTCTAAAAATCCGCCTTGTCCCCATATAAGATGCATAAAGAAAAATGTCATAAGACTTACTAAGACAAAAGCAGAAATACATATAATAAGATATGATTTTATACTGTTAACAACAAGGAACTTTATAATTAAAGCAACCCCGTATCCCAAAAGCATATAAATAAGCGCAAAATAACCGGGACGGCTTCCTAAAATATCACATAATATACCTCCGGCAAGACCGTAAACAAGTCCGAAAAGTTCACCCTCCCACATTGCTGCGGCAATAATAAAACCAAGAATTAAATCCGGTTCAAATATACTGTTAAATTTTAAATTATTTCCGCAGGTTTGAAATATAAAAAGAATTAAAAGCACAATAGAATAAGCAGCATGCTTACTGATAAGTTCTTGTCTTGTCATAAAGCTGTTCCTCCTTCAATGTGCTTTTTATTTATTCCTTTGTAGTTTCCTGTTTTCCGAAATTTATTATTACAAATACATTTTTAAGCTCTTTTAAATCGGCAAAAGGCTCGATTACGGCGTATTGAGAAAGCCCATGAGGTTCCATTTTTATATCGGTTATTTTTCCGATTGCAAGACCTTTCGGCAAATTAGTGGTAATTCCCGAAGTTTCAACAGTATCTCCGATTACAAAATCAGCTTCCTTGCCCGCATAGGATAACTTCAGCTTTCCGTTGTCCATAAGCTTGTATTCACCTTCGCAGACGCCAACTTCTCTGGTACGTGAAATTATTCCCCCCACTACAAAGTTTGTATCAATAACCGAAGAAACCTTCGCATAATTAAACCCGGCTTCCGTAACGTATCCGGCAAGGCCGTCAGAAGTCATAACAGCATCGCCTTTTTTTATTCCGTCCAGCGTTCCTTTATCTATAGTAAATGAAGAAAACCATTTTGTCGGTTCTGTAGAAATTACTTCCGCAAGACAAAATTCAAAGTTCGGATTTGCGGTTTTTATCCCCAGAATTTTTTTTAAATCTTCATTTTCCGAAATTGATTTCTGCGCCTGTCTTATAACTCCTAAAGATTTTGACAGCTCTTCTTTTAGCTTTTCGTTTTCCTTCTGAAGGTCTTCATACTGAGTATAGCTTTTAAAAACATTTCCGCCTGTTTCGGTAATTCTTGAAAAAGCTTTTTGGACAGGCGTTATAAAAGTCCCGATAATATTTTCAAAAAAAGGCGTATTTCCTCTGCCGGAATAAAAAAACAGCATTACTCCAAGCAAAAACACACAAATTATTATCATTATTATAAACAGCTTTGATTTATAAAAACGATCCATATCGGCTCCAAACTATATTTACTGAAAATTAATATTCGTTTTCAAAAATTGAACTTCTTCCCGTGTTAAAATCATCAAGTACATTCCCTGCGCCAAGGGCAACGCAGTCAAGAGGGGATTCGGCAATTTTAACTTCTATTCCGGTTTCTTTGCTTACAAGAACGTCAAGACCTTTTAAAAGCGCGCCTCCGCCTGTAATCATAATTCCGTTTGTAATAATATCGGCAGAAAGTTCCGGAGGAGTTTCCTCCAAAGTTGCCTTGATAGCTTCAATTATTCTTCCCAAAGGCTCAATAAGAGCTTCTCTTACTTCTTCAGCAGAAATAACAAGAGATTTTGGAAGTCCGTTTAAAAGGTCACGGCCTCTTATATCCATTGAGCTTTCACCCTCGTATTCATAAGCGCTTCCGATACCTATTTTTAAATCTTCGGCAGTTCTCTCACCGATAAGTATATTATATTTCTTTCTTATATATGCAATAATAGCTTCGTTAAATTCATCTCCGGCAACCCTTACAGACTGAGATACCACTATGCCTCCCAAAGACAAAACAGCAATCTCCGATGTTCCGCCTCCGATGTCAACTACCATAGAACCTACAGGATCGCCTACAGGAAGCCCTGCTCCTATTGCGGCAGCTTTCGGCTCTGTAATAAGTCTTACGTCTTTTGCCCCTGCTTGTTTTGCGGCGTCTTCAACCGCCATGCGTTCTACCTGGGTTACTCCCGAAGGAACGCAGATTACTATATAAGTAGAAGTGAAAAATCCGCTGCCTATAGCCTTTTTTATAAATACCTTAAGCATTTCTATAGTGCACTGAAAATCTGCTATAACTCCGTCTTTTAACGGCCTTACGGCCTTGATATAATTAGGAGTTCTTCCTATCATTTCTTTTGCCGCATTTCCCACGCAGATTGATTTTCCGGTTCTTTCATCAACAGCTACAACTGACGGTTCTCTTAAAATTATTCCCTTTCCTTTTTTATAAACAAGGGTATTGGCGGTACCAAGGTCTATACCGATATAACTTTTCATTTTTTATCTTCCTTTCAAAATTTGAACATTTTATTTTCTTATAAGCCACCTGTAAACAAAATAGGATAATATCATAGATATAATAAGCGCAATGCTAACATTTATCTGAAATCCGAAAGAAAACTTGATAAATCCCAAATCTATATCAAAAGGGGAGGGATACCC
>CAKTDK010000120.1 GCA_934541205.1 uncultured Eubacteriales bacterium | reverse complement strand
GAACAATGCTTACTGCAAAAACCAAAAAGAAAATAAAGCTCAACGGGGACAAGGGTAAAAGCGGTGCAGATTTACTCAGTGACAGCCGACTGAAATCAGGGGGCGAGGTTTGTGTTCAGGTTGTGAAGCTGTCACTTAATACAGAGGGCGAAATTACAGAGTTCAGCTTCTGTGAACCATGCAGCTCTCAGTATGGATATGAAAACGATAAATTTACATTGGACTATGATAATCCTAAATGTATTTTTTATACAGAAAACAACTTTACCTTTGATTCAAAGTATACAATAAACCCTTCAACGGTTTGTTTCGTAAAATATACCGACTTGAATGAAAGAGACCCCTATTATGTGTTAAATCCGAAAATGTTATCACATGAATCAACATATAATGTAAAGATATACGACAGTAATGAAAAGCTGGAGGCAGGAGTAATCTTTGTAAAAAGGGGAATCAAAGGAACCGACAGTAAGTTCTTTTTGGTAGACAAGGTTACATACATGTCTGTTAATAAAGAGAGTACCCCTTGTATAAGCGGTTTATATAATGGGTCATATCAGAATATTTTAGTTGATGACGAGTGTAAAAGTGTGTCGGACTTAAAACGCGGTGACGTGATAAGGATTGCCATGTGGGACAGTAAAATAGTTAATTTCGACATAGTGGTTTCTTTGAGTGAAAAGCCGCAGCCGTTTATCAATCATTCAAAGGTAAATACAGAAAACACAATACTTTTTGAGGATATATATTCCGCAAGTGACAATAATGTTGTCACCGTTAATCCAAGCACCGAAACAGATGCTTTGACGGTAACCGCATTAAGAGAGTGGTATTATAATATACCTATATATGTGTATAACTGTAGGACTGATGAGGTTTCGATTGGGACGAGAGAGGATTTTTATCAAAGCTATACACATGATAAGGACGGAAATCCCATAAGCAATGAAAACAAGACAATGATACTTTTGCAGCAAAGGCACGGTTACAGCTATATGGAACAGGCAGTTGTGGTTTACTATTAAAGTAATAAAAGGGGTAAATTGGTAAATTTACCCCTTTTATTTAAGAAAGATTTTGGGGGAATAGTATGATAAGTAAAAATATAGTACACGAAATGACATTGGAGGAAAAGGTTAAAATGCTGACAGGTGAAGGGGCATTATCGACTGCTTCCGATGAAAAGCACGGCATCAAATCAATAAATATGTCCGACGGACCGCACGGAGTAAGGCGGCTTATAGGGCATCTGCAGTTTCCTCAGACTTGCAGCATTGAAGGTGGAGATACCTGTGTTCCGACTGCCTCGGCTATGGGAGCATCTTGGAACAGGGGGTTAATGTTTGAAGTAGGCCGTGTTATTGCAAAGGATTGTATTAAGGAGGATATTTCGGTTTTGCTTGCTCCTGCGGTTAATATGAAAAGGACTCCGCATTGCGGGAGGAATTTTGAATATATATCGGAGGATCCGTATCTTTCCGGTATACTGGGAGCAGAGTTTATTAACGGAGTACAAAGCCTTGGAGTGGGAACAAGCTTAAAGCATTTTGCCGCAAATAATCAAGAAATCAAACGGGGAACAATAAATGCAGAGATTGACGAAAGAACATTGCGTGAGCATTATCTCAGGGTGTTTGATATTCTGCTTAAACACTGCAATCCGACAAGTGTAATGTGTGCCTATAACAAATTGAACGGGATTTGGTGCTCGGAAAACAAATATCTTCTTACGGAGATATTAAGAAAAGAATGGAAATACGACGGGCTTGTTGTTTCAGATTGGGGCGCAGTGCATGATATTTGCAAAGCCCTTAATGCAGGCCTTGATTTGCAGATGCCGAAAAACGAAAATATACTGACAGAAATAAAGACCGGACTTGATAAAGGCTTAATTTTAATGGAAACTGTGGACAGAGCGGTCGAAAACGTAATTGATTTTCTTAATAGGTTGTCTTGCAATCAAAATAACAATAAAGTAAAACATAATAGAGAAGAACAGCACATTTGCGCATACAAGGCCGCTTGCGAAACAATAACGCTTTTAAGAAATGAAAATGGTATTTTGCCGATAAACAACAAAAAGTATAAGAAAATAGCTGTGCTTGGCCGTTGTGCCGAGGATATGCTGTTTATGGGCGGTGGAAGCAGCAAGGTCACGGTTGATATGAAAATGGTTGAACAGCCGCTTAAATGCATTAAAGATAAATGTTGTGAAAATGGTATTGATATGACATTCCTCAGAATTTTTGAAGATAAATTTACAGATGAAAGCGTCGTTCACACAGTGGAAAGCTTGCCTGATGACTTTGACTGTGCAATTTTTTTTGTCGGAGATAATTACGGAACTGATTGCGAAACAGAAAGCTTTGACAGGGATAACCTAAAGCTTCCCAATTACATGAATGCAGCAATTGAAAAGGCGGTTGAAAAATTTAAGAATTTGGTTATTGTAATGCAGAGCGGTTGTATGATTTTGCCGTTTGGCTGGGATAATGCGCCGTGCATTGTTCAAATGTGGTATTCGGGTGAAGGTGCCGGAAAGGCAATAGCCGATATCCTCTTTGGAGATGTTAATCCGTCGGGAAAATTATCGGAAACATTTGTTTTAAAGGAGAGAACTGATATACAATATCCCGGTGATAGGGTCAGATGTGAATATCTTGAAAAAACCGATGTGGGATATCGTTATTATGATAAACACAGGGCTGACGTTTGGTTTCCTTTCGGACATGGATTGTCATACACAGAGTTTGAGTACAGTAATTTATATGTGAGCAGAAGAAATATTTGCGAAAGTAAATTTAAAATTGATGTTACGTGCAGTGTCAAAAATGTCGGAGGTGTCAGCGGTAAAGAGGTTGTTCAGCTCTATATTATGCCGCTTGACAGTGTTGTAAGCCGTCCGATAAAGGAACTAAAAGGCTTTTGTAAAGAGGAGCTTAATATAAATGAAGAAAAAAATATTAAATTTGAATTAAGCAATGAGGACTTTGAATACTATAATACTTGCCTGCACAGCTGGCATATTGAATCGGGCAGATATCGAATAATGGTGGGAGCCTCGTTGCATGATATCAGATTGTATGCTGATGTTTTTATAAAATATGACGAGGACTATACAAAGTATGGTATTGATGGTTCAATGATATTATAATTATTACGGAGGATATGGAAATGAAAAAACAATTTTATATTATCAGCCATACACATTGGGACAGAGAATGGTATCAGCCATATGAAAAATTCAGAATAAAATTGTGTGATTTGATAAATAACCTTATTGAAATTATAAAGGAATATCCAAGTTATATTTTTCATCTTGATGCACAAACAATAGTGCTTGAAGATTACGAAGAGATTTTTCCAGAAAATGCGG
This sequence comes from uncultured Eubacteriales bacterium, assembly GCA_934541205.1. Taxonomy (GTDB): domain Bacteria; phylum Bacillota; class Clostridia; order Oscillospirales; family RGIG7773; genus RGIG7773. Next base: position 2,433 of record CAKTDK010000120.1, on the reverse strand, counting down.
AAATTTTAAAAAGGTATATTAAAAACGGTAACATTATTGTCGGACCGTGGTATGTTCAAAACGATTTCTTTTTATCGAGCGGAGAAGCAACCATAAGAAATATTTTAATCGGAACAGAAATAGCCGAAAAACACGGCGCTTGTGCAAATGTCGGATACACACCCGATCAATTCGGGCTGTGTAGTCAGCTTCCTCAGATATTTGAGAACTTTGGCATAAAATACCATTTGTTTGCGCGCGGTTATACATTTGTCAAGAGCGGTACAACCAACGACAGGCTCCCTGCCCCCTGCAACTTTTATTGGGAGGCCCCGGACGGAAGCAGAGTTTTTTCAACATATATGCCTTTTTGGTACAACAATGCACAAAGATTTACTCCGGACATAGAATTAGCCGTTAAAAGGATATACAAGGAAGAAAAGCGATTTAAGGAATTAACGGAATCACCATATATTCTTCTTATGAACGGTGTTGACCATCTGGAGCCGCAGGATGATTTATTTCCCGTTGTGAAACGTATTAATGAACAACTTGACGGCATAGAGCTTGTGCAGACCTCTATGGACAAAGCGCTCCCCGCAATGGAAAAATACGCCTCAGAAAAGATCGTGAAGGGTGAACTTCGCTACGGCAGTGAAGATATGATACTTACCGGAACTCTTTCTGTGCGCACCGAAATAAAAAGAAAGAATTTTGAAATTCAAAATATGATTGAACATTGCATTGAACCGCTTTATACAATGATATTAATGTGCGGTGCCAATATTTATCCGCAGAATTTTATAAAGTATATGTGGAAAATGCTTATTCCAAACCATGCGCATGACAGTATATGCTGCTGTTCAACCCCAAACGTAATGAAGCACATGGCAGATAGATTCATGCGCATATGCGAGGTGGGTGAAGAGCTTCTAATGCGCGGTTGTAAATTCATTAACAACCATATTGAGAGAAACAGTAATGAAAAAGGTGTATACTATCTTACGGTGATTAATACTTTCCAGCATGATTACACAGGTGTAATTGATGTGGAAATTGACATTAATGCATCTGATGTTTCCGGGGCATTTGCAATTTATGCGCCGAGCGGAGAAGAGGTTATGTTTGAAACAGTCAGCAAGGAGACTGCGTGTCATGCAACTATGTCACCGTTGAATCTTCCTGGAAATGTAAATGTTATAAGATATAAGGTGAAGCTTTATGCTGAAAATATTCCGTCGTTCGGGTATGTTAATTATACCGTTAGAACAGGGACTAAGCCGCAAATGGCAAAGAAAGGGACGTTTCTTGAAATTGAATTTATTAAGATAGAAATAGCCGATAACCAAATTAACATGATTGACAAAAGAAACGTAAGAGTGTTTTCCAATATTCTTGAATTCGAGGATGTAGGCGATAAGGGAGATGCGTATGTATTTTCTGCTCTTGAGGAGGATGCACCAATTAAAGCAACATTGGAAAAGCAAGAGTGCATAATGAAAAACTCACTCGTAAGCAAGGTGAAGCTATACTACAGTGTGACTGCGCCGTGCGGACATGACGGAGTAAGAAGGTGTGGAGGGTTTGTTAAAAACCGTACAGAGGTAACATTGACTGTGCGTAAAGGTGTTCCGGCAGTAGAGATTGATGTAAAAACCGAAAATAATATCAAATATCATCTTTTTAGAGCGGTAGTCAATACGGGAATTAAAAACAAAATCAGCTATTCGTCATCGGTGTTTGATGTGATTGAACGAAATTCAAAGGATGTAAATCCCGAAAACAGAAACTACACACAGCCTAATAACGGCTACATATATAAAAAGGATGCAAAAGGCGGTGTTGCAGTTTTCACAAAGGGCTTGTACGAGTATGACAATGAGATTGATGAAAAGCTTAGACTCTCACTTATAAGAAGTATTGACGAGATTTTCAAGGGAGATTTTGATTCGCGTATTTGGGGCGTTGAAGATAACCTGATGCTTGGAACATATGAGCAGTCTTTTGCGATTATGCCGTTTACGGGCAATGGAGAAGAGGTTGCGGCAATGGAACAAAATATTAATTCGCAGCCTTTGTATTATTTTGACAACATTGATGTTAAGATGTTTTCCGGTGGAAGGCCGGCAGTGCAGGATACGGAGATAGATGAAATTTATTATCCGGAGGATAAATATGCAGATATATCATTACCGCACAAAAGGCAATTATTGAGTGTCAGCAATAAAGTTGTTGTTTCGGCACTTAAGAAAGAAGAAAAAGGTGATGGGGCTGTTTTGCGTGTGTTTAATCCAACAACGTCCATGGTTAATAACGTATTGCTGACAGCTTGTGACTGCAAAAAGACGGATATGTCTGAAAAATCGGATGAAGGCTTTGATAACACGGGGCAATCCCTCATTTTGTGTAAACCTCAAATTAGACTCCAAAATGATAATATAATCTATGTAGTTT
>CAKTDK010000119.1 GCA_934541205.1 uncultured Eubacteriales bacterium | reverse complement strand
TCGTGACGATGGATTTATTGCGTTAAAAGATATTGCTCAAAGGCAAAATATTTCAAAAAAATATCTTGAACAAATTGTACCAATTTTAAACAGAACAGATATACTTAATACTACCCGCGGCTTTCAAGGAGGATATAAACTTTCCAAATCTCCCGATAAATATACTATCGGAGAAATTCTTCGTTACACCGAAGGAAGTCTTGCTCCCGTCGCTTGTTTAGAAAACGAACCTGTTCAATGCAGCAGAAGCAATGAATGCGCTATGCTTCCTGTATGGAAAGGTCTTAACAAAGTAATATGTGATTACCTGGATAACATAACTTTACAGGATATTTTAGATACTCAAAAAGAACGGTATTCAAACGACTATATAATATAACGCGTTTAATTTTTTAAATTTATTTGTTGACTGAATAAAACCAGTTTTAATCGTTGAAATAAAGATAGTCATTTATCAAAAAAACACCTTATATAACTTTAAAACTTAAAGTTGAATATAAGGTGTTTTTATATATTTATTCTGAAAACATAGGAGTCGACAAATATCTTTCTCCTGTATCCGGAAGCAAAACCACAATTATTTTATCTTTATTTTCCGGCCTTTTTGCAATTTTTGACGCTGCAAACACGGCTGCTCCCGAAGAAATTCCCACCAATAACCCTTCTTTTCTCGCAAGTATTCTTCCTGTTTCAAAAGCATCTTCGTTTTCTACTGCAATTACTTCATCATAAATCTTTGTATTTAAAGTATCCGGTACAAAACCTGCTCCTATACCCTGAATTTTATGCGGTCCAAAAACCCCTTTGGAAAGTACAGGAGATCCTGACGGTTCTACAGCTATAATTTTTACATTAGGATTTTTTGATTTTAAATATTCTCCTGTTCCGGACACAGTTCCTCCGGTTCCTACTCCGGCGACAAATATATCTACTTTTCCGTCTGTATCTTTCCATATCTCAGGTCCGGTAGTATCATAATGAACCTTAGGATTTGCCTTATTGTTAAACTGACTCGGAATAAAACTGTTAGGTATTTCTCTTGCAAGTTCTTCTGCTTTTTCAATAGCTCCCTTCATTCCTTTTGTCCCATCTGTTAAAACAATTTCTGCACCGTAAGCCTTTACAAGATTTCGTCTTTCAATACTCATCGTTTCAGGCATTGTAAGTATAACTTTGTATCCTTTTGAAGCTGCTACCGCCGAAAGTCCTATTCCCGTATTTCCGCTTGTCGGCTCAATAATTACAAAATTCTTTTTCAATAGCCCTTTTTCTTCTGCATCGTCTATCATAGATTTCGCTATTCTGTCCTTTACACTTCCCGCAGGGTTAAAATATTCGAGCTTTGCATATATTTTTCCATATAACTTATTTTCTTTTTCAAAATTTGAAAGTTCTAAAAGTGGTGTCATCCCGATTAAATCTGTAATTTTTTTATATACTTTCATCAAACTTCTCCTCTCCGAAAGCCTGCTTTAAATCATTTATAATATCGTTTATGCTTTCTGTTCCTATAGAAAGTCTTATCGTATTGGGTTTTATTCCCTGCTCTGATAATTCCTTTAAAGATAGTTGAGAATGAGTAGTGCTGGCAGGATGAATTACAAGAGACTTTACGTCCGCTACATTTGCAAGAAGAGAAAAAATCTGAAGTCTGTCTATAAAATTCTGAGCTTCCTTTTCTCCTCCTTTAATTTCAAAAGTAAAAATAGAACCTCCGCCGTTTGGATAATACTTTTTATATAATTCGTGATCGGAATGCTTTGAAAGCGCCGGATGATTTACTTTTTCTACTTTAGGATGATTTGTCAGAAATTCAAGTACTTTTTTTGTATTTTCAACGTGACGTTCAACTCTCAGAGATAAAGTTTCAAGTCCCTGCAATAATAAAAATGCATTAAAAGGAGATATCGAAGCTCCTGTATCACGAAGCAAAACTGCTCTTATTTTTGTTATAAAAGCAGCCTTTCCCGCCGCTTTTGTAAACGATACTCCATGATAGCTAGGATTTGGATCTGTAAGAGAAGAAAATTTTCCACTTGCTTCCCAGTCAAATTTTCCGCTGTCGATTATTACTCCGCCAAGCGCCGTGCCATGTCCGCCTATAAATTTTGTAGCCGAATGAACCACAATATCCGCTCCGTGTTCAATAGGTCTGAATAAATACGGAGTTGCAAAAGTAGAATCTATTACTAATGGTATTTTATTATTATGAGCAATTTCAGCCAGGGCTTCTACATTAGGTATATCGCTGTTCGGATTTCCCAAAGCTTCTATAAATATAGCTTTTGTATTTGGCAAAACAGCATTTTTAACTTCATCCAAATTATGAATATCTACAAAAGTAGTGGTAATGCCGTATTTTGGAAGGGTGTGGGAGAGAAGATTATAAGAACCGCCGTAAATAGTCTTTTGGGAAACTATATGTCCTCCGCCCTCTGCCAAATTTTCAATTGTATAAGTAATTGCTGCTGCTCCGGAAGCTACAGCCAAAGCTGCAACTCCTCCTTCTAAAGCCGCTATTCTTTTTTCAAAAACATCCTGAGTAGAATTTGTAAGTCTTCCGTAAATATGTCCCGAGTCAGAAAGTCCGAAACGAGCCGCGGCATGAGCGCAATTTTCAAAAACATAAGACGTTGTCTGATAAATAGGCACTGCTCTTGCCCCGGTTGCAGAATCTGGATTTTCCTGACCAATGTGCAGCTGTTTGGTCTCAAACCCCCATTTTGAAGTATCTTTTATATTTGACATAATATTTTCCTCATTTCTTTTAATTAAATTTTTACTTTCAAATACAATAAATATACTTCATCACATTCGTCCGTTTCTCCAATTATGTCTTAAAAATTCTGTAAAATCTCTTACATATATACTTCTCATTAGTCTATTCTCCCTTGAGTTATTCCGAAAATACAATTATATATAAAACCTATCTGTTTAATATGTTTTAGAATAACATAAGATTTTATTGCTGTCAATAGTATTTGAAAAATTTAATAAAAAAATTTCAAGCCTCATAATCAGACTTGAAATTTTTTATTAAACATCTTTTTCTATTATCCAATTTTCAAATTTTGCAACAGGAAGAGGCTTTGAAAAAACATATCCCTGCACCATATCGCAGCCTATTTTATTCAAAAAAGATAATTGATCTAAGGACTCTATTCCTTCCGCAACAGTTGTTATATTAAACTTTTTGCACAAATTCACCATTGTTTCAATTACATACTGAGAACGGGTATCATCCTTATTTACAAAAAAACTTCGGTCAAGCTTGACGGTGTCAATAGAAAATTCATTTAACAAGCTAAGCGATGAATATCCGTACCCAAAATCGTCCAAAGAACATAAAAAACCTATTCTATGTATTTCATTAATTAAGTTTTTAACATAAGCAATTTCTGTATCGTCAAAAATAATAGATTCCGTAAACTCCAATTCAATCATATTATCTGGAATTTCATATTGATTCTTTATTACTTCATAATCCTTTAAAAAATTTATATGTTTCAAATTATATCTCGAAACATTAACAGATATAATAAAAACTCGTTCTTCGTTTTGAATTCTTTTATTTAGAAAAGAACAAACTTGTTCAAAAACAAATAAATCTATTTTTGTAATTAAACCATTTTTTTCAAATAACGGAATAAAATCCAAAGGAGAAAGCAACCCGTAATCCGGATGCTGCCACCGAACCAATGCTTCCGCACCGCCTATTTTATTTTCACCTATTTTTACTTTAGGTTGAAAATATACCTCAAAATCTCCGTTTTTCAAAGATGAATCCAAAGAATTTATTAATCCCTGTTCTTTTTCAAGCTTTAATATTAATGTTTCATCATAAAAAGAACAATTTTCTGTATTTTCTAAATTATTGCTTCGTGCTATATTTGCACGATCCACCATATCTCTTATTTCAGTTTTTTTATCTTCTATTAAATAAGCTCCTTGAAAAAAATTAATAATATGAGGAACTTTATTATTATAATTAAAGCTATTAATTTCATCTATAATTATTTTTAATCTATTTTGAAGATGTCTGGGATTGTTTTCTCTTAGCAGAAGTACAAAATTATCTGCCTCTACTCTGGACACCAATTCATCTTCCGAAGTATTCTTTTTTAATTCTTTATATATATAATTTAATACATTATCTCCTTCTGCTCTTCCGTATTTTACATTTATTATTTTAAATGACTGAACATTCAAAGTAACTATACAATAAGATGCATCATCCGAATTATTTAAAATCTCCCGCGCCTTTTCATAAAATCCGGCTCTGTTTATTCCTCCGGTAAGAAGATCCGTATAGATTATATTTTCCATTCTGCGGTTGTGTTTTCTCATTGTTGATAAAATAGAAATAATTATTAACACAAAAGTACAAATTATAATAATTACTATTAAAAAATTCAGCATTATATTACTTGTTACTTTAGAGAAAACAAAATCTTCAGGAATAATCGTCAATAAAGACCAATGATAGATTTCCAAGGAATTATATGCCATTAACACTTTTTCCCCATTAACTGCAGTAAATTCAAAAATTCCATCTCTGCAATTTTTAATATTTTCTTTCATCATATTAATATCTTGTATCAAATTATTATCATCATTTTTTTGAAATACTTCATCAAGTTTATGGAAAAATTCAAAATCAGTAGGAGAAACTACTACGTTTAAATCATGATCAACCAAACAAGAAACTTCAAAACCATTATTTTTAATCATAGCCTGTATGTTTTCTTTATTTAAAATACCTACTAATATCCCTTTTATATCAGTATCTTTTTTTACAGGAACCGAATATAGAATACTTTGGTCATCCAATACGGATATTCCGATATATCCGTTTACAGATTTTAAAAAAGCGTCCGTATTTTTAATACTGTCGGCAGTTTCATCCGAAAAGTAAACGCTTCCCTCCAAATCAGATATTCCAAGCAAAGTAAAACCTGAAATATCCAATTTGCTTTTTAAATATTTTATTTGACTTTCAAGATTATTCATATGAGACAAAGAATCTGCCATGGTATTTAAATATTTTTCTATTTCAAACAGCCTGTTATCTATATTTTGAGCCATTTGAACAGATGTATTTTTTACATATACTGTTGTAACGTCACTAGCCACATCTTTCAACTGAAAAGCATTCATTACTAATAAAACAGAAACTATTACAATAATAGATATCAAAACTATAAACAATATTGGTTTTTGTTTATTAAAATTTTGTTTTTTCATAATAAGCCCAATACCTTTACAAAATTATACCTTAACAATCATAATTATTATACCTTAATAATCATAAAAATACAAATATTTTACTTAAAAACTTATATTTAATTTTTCTATAATAAGATTTTCGTACATAATCATGCTAAAAATAAACCATTTCAACGGCACTTTCTCTTTTCTCATATCTAAAAAATGTTCTTTTCGCATACACGTTCAAAATCAAACCTCTTTTTTTATAAAATTGGCATGTCAGACATTATCTGTACGCAAAAATATTTTTTACCCGATTCTCTGTGTTTTAATTCAGACAAAAGTTTTGTACCGATTTCTTTGCCTTTTATATCAAGATTAGCAGCTAAAAATATATCTCACCGTCCGGAGAAATATTTTTTAGCATTTCTTGTGTTGTCTTTCCATATACCTCTCTCCGTCTTTTGAAAAAATTTTCTGTAAAAAATCAAATATTTTTACAGAAAGTGTTTTCCGGAAAGATTTATATTTTTTCATCGTAAATTTCAGCAAGCAAAATACCGAAAAATTTATTATCAATATAAGCGCCAATAACTTATATGA
>CAKTDK010000118.1 GCA_934541205.1 uncultured Eubacteriales bacterium | reverse complement strand
CGATAGAATCGGCACTTGATAAAGACTTACTTCTTGAAAAAGAAAAGGGGTCTTATTATTTTGCTTTTGATACAAAAGAATTAACAAGAGGTAACATTAAGGAAAGATTTGAGGCTTATGGAATAGCACTTGATAAGCACTTTATGCAGACAGATGAAGTAAGAATATTAGAAGATTTAGAGCCGATAGGATTTAATTTTATCAAGTTAGGTTTGGGAGATGTTTTATATAATCCCGAAACTAAAGAAGTATTTATACCAAATTCAAATACAAATAGAAATTTGGGAGACATGAAAGGGGGTGGAGAAGGTGAAAATTGAAGTAAGGGCAGATAATACAGTCAGGATAGAGGGATATGTAAACGCAACAGAAAAGAAGTCCCGTCCGGTAATCACTCCCCACGGAAAATGCATAGAAACCATAGAGGAAAGAGCATTTGAAAAGGCGATAAGCAGAGCCGGAAATATAACTGTGACTGTGGACCATGATAACAGTCACATATATGCAAGTACACAGGACGGAAATCTGAAATTGTATGAAGACGGTATAGGGCTTCATGCGGATGTTGTTATAACAGATAAATCCATTGTAGAGATTGCAAAACAGGGGAAAATCAAAGGCTGGAGCTTCGGAATGTTCAATGTAGTTGATGAATTAGAACAAAGAGCAGACGGAGAATTGCCGATAAGGCACATAAAGGAACTTGATTTAGACCATATAACGCTTGTGATTAATAAAACTCCTTGTTATTCAGCTACATCCGTTGAGGTGAGAGCCGAAACGGAACAGGATATTGAAGTTAGGGCGTTAGACAGCAAGATCGAATTGTCTGTTGAAAAGAAAAAAATAGATTATTCAGAATACGAAAAAAGAATAAAAAAGCTTAAAGCCGCTAAATAGCGGTTATTTTTATGTAAAAAATTAAAAAAGAGAGGTAAAAAACATGTTAAAAAAACTATTTGAAAACAGAAAAGAACTTGAAAAACAGATGGAAGATATTCTATCAAAAGCAAAAACCGAAGAAAGAGCTATGTCAGCAGAAGAAACAGCAGAATTTGACCGCATTGAAAGCGAAATCAACGCTATAGATGCAACTATCAAAGCCGAAGAAAGAGCCAGAGGAATTGCCAATAACAAGCCTTCCGAACCTGAAACAAGGACACAGGAAGAAATTGAAGAAAGAGCGTTTGCAGATTTTGTAATGGGTAAAGTCACTGAACTTCGTGCCGGAGAACAAAATATGACAATGGGAAATAACGGAGCTATTATTCCTACTACTATAGCAAACAGAATAATCAAAGCTGTTAAAGACCGCTGTCCTATTTTTGCCGGAGCAACAATTTACAATGTAAAAGGAACACTGAAAATTCCCGTGTGGGGCAAAGCAAACGATACCCATGATATAACTGTGGGATATCAGACAGAATTTACAGAGATTACAGCAGACAGCGGTAAATTCACATCTGTAGATTTAGGCGGATATTTGGCAGGAGCATTAACTCTTATCGGAAAATCCGTTGAAAATAACGGGTCTTTCAGCGTTGTTAATTTCGTAGTTAACCAAATGGCAGAAGAAATCGCGGCTTTCTTAGAAAAAGAACTTCTTGTAGGAACAGGTTCAAGCGCAGCACAGGGAGCTACTAACACTGCTACTGTTGTTACGGCTGCTTCTTCTACTGCAATAACAGCAGATGAATTGATTGAACTTCAGGCGAGTGTTAAACAAGTATATCAAGCTAATGCTTGTTGGACTATGAAACCTGATACTTTCCTTGCTATTAAGAAGTTGAAAGACGGAAATAACAGATATCTGTTACAGGATAATGTTTCCGGCGCATTTCCGTTTATGCTTCTTGGTAAACCTGTATATTTATCTGATAATATGCCGGCAATAGCAGCAGGGGCAAAAGTAATTTTGTACGGTGATTACAGCGGATTGGCTGTTAATATGCGTGAGAACATTTCTATTGAAATACTTCGTGAAAAGTATGCAACACAGCACGCTATTGGAGTTAACGCTTGGTTTGAATTTGACTCTAAAGTTACCGACAATCAGAAACTTGCTGTACTTGCAATGAAAGCTTCTTAATGAGGTGAAATATGAGAGTTAAAGCACTTGTAAGCTTTAGCGGAATTATAACGATGTCAGCCGGAGAGGTTGGCGAAATCAGCGAAAAAGAGGTCTTAAATGACCTCTTGAGAGCTGGTTATGTTGAAGAAGTTAAAGCAGAAAAAAAGGCGGTGAAGCCTGATGAAAATAAGCGATGTAAAAGATGAAAACATAATAGAATACTGCGGAATAACACAGGATATAGGCAATTTGGATTTGTATAAGGCTTCGGCATTAGCGTTTATCATAGGCTATACAGGACTTACAAAAGATGAAATTAATGAGCATGAAGATCTAACCCTTGCTTATTTGGTTTTAATCAATGATATGTCCTTTAATCGTGATTATACGGTAAGTCGTGATACCTTAAATCCGTCTGTACAGACAATTTTATCAATGTATTCAAAAAACAATATAGGGTAGGTGGTTTTATGACTTTTAATAATAAAATCACTATACAAAAACAGACTATTACTCAAGATGAAATAGGTAACGAAGATATATCATGGACTGATTTATATATTGTTTATGCGTATATCAACAGCTTATACGGTGCGGAATATTATGCGGCGGCAGCCTATAATCAGGAGAATACAATTACATTTACTATGCGTTGGTTTAAGGCTTTGGATGAACTGAATTTGACTGATTACAGGATTGTATTTAACGGTGTTCCGTATGAAATCAAAAGCGTTGATAATGTTGAGTACAGGAACAGGGTTGTCAAGATTAAGGCGGTATGCAAAGAGGTGTAGTTATGGATATAAAACCGGAGAATATGACCGAAGAATTAATGTTAATTCTTAACGGATATGTTGCTGATATAAATGAGAATGTTGAAATTGCCGCTGATATGTGTTCAAAAGAGTGTTTACAAGATATTAAAGAGGATAGTCCCGTTAATACCGGAGAGTATAGAAAAGGCTGGAAACGAAAGAAAAAAGGACATGGATGTGTTGTGTATAACAGTAAAAAGCCAGAACTTACTTATCCTCTTGAAAAAGGACACCTTAAATCAAATCATAAAGGGAGAGTGCCGGGACATCCGCATATTGAAGCGAATGGAAAAAGACTTTCAGACAGATTTTATGATTTGTGTGTTGATATAGTGGCAGGATTGAGGTTTAAAAAATGAATTTATCAGAATTATATAAGAAACTTAATTTATTAGATATTCCGGTGTTTTATAGGGTATCAAATAAGAAAGCAAGTCCTCCATATATTGCTTATTACTGCAATAGTGAAAATCACCGAGGAAGTGATTTTTCAAACGAAATCACCGAGGGTGAAATTTTTATTGAACTGTATACAAAAGGCAAAGACATTAAATTAGAAAAAAACTTGGAAGAAATTTTAGGTTTTACACATTTTGAAAAAGAAGAATATCTAATATCAGATGAAAAAACATTTATGATAGTGTATTCTTTTAATTTTATTACAAAGGAGAAATAAACATGGAAAAAATTATACTTGGAAGCGGAAAAATATACATGATGGAGTATACCGGAACTACTATACCGGAAGATGCTACTATCGAAACAGAAGGAAATTTGGCAGGAAAAGTATCAGGCGGCGCATCTCTTGAATATAAGCCTACATATTACACCGCTAAATCAGATGATGGTTTGGTGCAGAAAACAATATTAACAGATGAAGAGGTAACGCTTAAGACAGGAATATTAACTAAAATAGGTGATTTGCTTGCTAAAATTTGTTCAACTGCTAAAACAACCTCAACTGCCGGTAAAAAGACGGTTAAAATAGGCGGAGTTGGCAATCAAAATGGAAAACAATATTTGATTCGTTTTCTTCACGAGGATAAAGTTGACGGAGATGTAAGAATTACTATAGCGGGACATAATGAAAGCGGATTTACTCTTGCTTTTGCAAAAGATAAAGAAACCATTGTAGACGCAGAATTTAAGGCATTGCCGCATGATACAGAGGGAACTCTTGTTGTCTATGAAGAAGAAATTATAACTGCTGCTGAATAAGGAGAAAGAAATATGCTTGACTTATCAATCGTTAAAAAAAGATATTTCCCGATAAGGTTTGTAGACGGCTCTATTATTAACATAGAGCCGTGTAAACTTAAATTAATAAAGAAATTTGATGAAACATCTAATAATCCTACAAATGAGGAAATTTTGGATATTATAATAGAAATTTTAAATAAGAATAAAGAAAAAAGGAAGTTTACGAAAAAATGGATATATGACAATCTGACCGTTGATGATATGGAGCTTATTTATATAGAATATTTTGGTTGGATGGCGCAAATTAGAAAAGACCCAAACTAAAAATCCCATATTATCCTAATACAGATGATGATAATATGGGCTATGATATATATTCGCATGAAGAAAAATTTGTTATTGATTATACAAACCTTTCATATTTTGAGATACAGGAATTAAATTATGTTGAATTTTTAATATTACTGCGTGATGCAGTGATATATAAGCTAAATTCTACTGAAAAAGGCAGAGAATATTTAGAAAACGCTTGGAGAATAACGCAAACCGAGCCTGACAGAAAAAAATTAAGAGAAAAATTCAGTAAGAATTGACATAATAATTCATTTTATGTTATTATATTCCTGTAAATTATAAATATGGGAGTTGGTTAATATGAAAAAAGCGGTATCTATTTTAATGTTTATTGTTGTTCTTTTATCTTTTTCCGGGTGCGGCAAGGGTGAAGAAACTACGGATGAAATGGTTTGGGTTCCTACAGATGAAATTGATTTAATTTTTACATCTGCCGATAAGTATAAAAATCAATGGGTTGAGTTAAAAGGTAAAGTATTTTCAGAGCCTGAAGTATATGATGATAGTATTGCTTTTCAGATGTTCGCTGATTCAGAGAAAGCTGAAAAAAATACTATAGTGTTATATGGTGATAAAAATTTTGATGTTAAGTCTGGCGAATATGTAAAAGTATTAGGGCAAGTTTATGACCAATTTAAAAGCGAGAATAGATTTGGTGGAGAAATAACAGCGCCGAGAATAGTGGCAGGGAAAATAGAAAAAATGTCATATAAAGATGCTGTACGTCCGACAATAAAAGAATGTTCAGTAAACATGGAAAAGGACCAATACGGATACAAAGTTATTATTGAAAAAGTAGAATTTGCTGAAAAGGAAACGAGGATATATGTTAAGGTTATAAATAACGGTGATAAAGAAATGAGTATATATTCTCATAGCTGTGTAATATCACAGAATGGTAAACAATACGAACAAGAAAATAATTATGACGCTGATTATCAGGAAATACAGAGTAATTTATTATCAGGAAATACAACCGAAGGAATACTTACTTTCCCCGCTATTGAAATGACAGATTTTAAAATTACAATAGACGGAACAAATTTTGATTATGAACATGAAATAGAACCATACGAATTTAATATTGCAATAAACTAAATAAAAAACCGCTTATCAAAAGATAGGCGGTTTTATTATAAAAAAGTTGAAATGGATAAAAATGTATGATATAGTATAAAAGTAACAAAGAGACGGCGACGGTTGTTTCCAACTCCCTAAAAAAGGGGGTTGATAAAATGGAGAATATAATAATTATATTTTACATAATTTTATTGACCTTATTAGTCATTAAAAAGAAATAACCGCCCATAGCGGACGGCTCTCTCATCAAATAAATAATATTAAGTGGGAGCAACCGTGCGCGAAACGCTGCTCTCTTTGTTACTAATATAACATAAAGT
>CAKTDK010000117.1 GCA_934541205.1 uncultured Eubacteriales bacterium | reverse complement strand
CAATAAAGGAATGGTTTTGACGTTCCGCAACAAGCAAATTTATTTAAAAGTCGCTCATTTTGCAGAATGGGCGACTATTTTTTTATGTAAAGAATTATTATCATTAGTATTAAAGCAAAAGATATTATCTCTTCCACATAACCACCCCCAATCATTGAGAGTGTCGGAACAGTCGCCACCATTCCTCTATTGCGTTGTGTATTATATCATAATTGGGAATATTATGCAATATTATATTAAAAAAATAAACCTCTCTGCAATAAGAGAGGTTTTTATTATTTTAGAAATTCTTCTATACTTACATGAAAATAATCTGCAAGTTTTTCTGAATAGATATTATTTGGTACAGTTTTGTTATTTTCCCACATTGATATATAAGGTTTGGGAATATGTACACTTTCAGATAATTCTATTTGTGTTATTCTCTTTTTTGTCCGTAATTTTTTTAACTGACACATTTTATTTTACCTATAAAATTTAATTATTTTCATTAGCTAATATTTTTAAAGTTTCTCTATATTGCGTAGCTTCTGCAATTTTTGTGAATGTTACGGTAGAGTTGAAGTTTTCTTTTACTACTTTTTCTATTTCATCTAAAGAGACATTAAAAAATTCTTTCCTTTTATTTATTCTGTTTACTTGATTTTTTTCAAATGTGGAATGTAAAATATTTTCCAAAGCAGGAGCATCTTCACTAAATATCATTGCATGAACGTCAAATTCAAAGGGAACAGAAGCATCGCTTAATTCTTTTATACGGTCCATCGGTTCTAGCCTTCTTGTCATTCCTATTTTGTATATATTTTCACCAAAGGAACCTATATTAGAAATAATGTAAACAAATCCTGCTCTTGTATTTTGTTCCCTTTCTAATACATTTTCCATATCTTTTTCTAAAAGTTTTAGTTTTTCCTCCAATTCTTTTATTTTATCTATGTAAAGTTGTTTTTCTATATCGGTAGCCTTTTGCATATATTTCATCAATTTTGTTATTTCGTTACTAAATTGATTTTTTTCTTTTTCTAGTTTTTGTTTTTCTCTTTCTATTTCTCTCCTTACTTTTTCTTCCTCAAGCATTTGTTCTTTTATAGCTTTTTTTTCTTGCTGGATTTTTTCTTGATAGTTATATATTAAATTTAATTCTTCAAACTTATATTTTAAAAGTTCTTCATTTAACTTTATTCCGTCTGTTTCAAATATTTTATTTAAGGTTTCGTACGTTTTTTGAATTTTTGTCCTAATATTGTCAACGTTAGTAACAGTTACTTGCGTTAATAAAGCAGTAGTTTCGGAGTTGAAACATCTTAATAATTGTTTAATATTATTATTAATGGTTTTTTTGTTATCATAAGACTTTATAATAATAGAATTGTCACTTTTTATATATTCGTTATACCTTGTTTTTAAAACAGCTAATTCGTTCTTTACCTGTTGAGATGTAATATGTTCATCAAAGGGAATAGTACAACTTTTTACTATAACTTCTTTTTCTAAATCTTTTATTTCTTTTTTTAGTTCGTCTTTTTCTTTCTTCAAAGAGGATATAGTAATGTTTTCATTATTAAATTTATTAATAATTTCCCTTAATGAATTGATTTCTTGATTTAAATTAAAAATTGTTTCTGCTTGTTTTTGATTGGAGTTATTCATTTGTTTATTTTGAGAAATGCAAAAAAATATGAGATAAATAATACCTATTGGCCAAAAAATAATTAGCAATATAATTTCCCATGCTTTTAATTTCTTCATAATCCCACCTATTTAAAGTCAAACGACTGTAAAATATACCATAATTATACATAATATAATTATATTTGTCAAACAATACAATAATCGACAAAAACCGTCTAAATTAATTTTTAGACGGTGTTTTTATAATATTAGTCTTTATCAGGCTTGCAAAAATCACAAGGTAAATAATCACGTTCCATAGCCTCAGAAATCTTTATTTCAAATTTTTCTCTTCCTGCTATGTAAGGACAATCCGAATTATGATATTTACGCCCTGTTTTAGTTGTATATACAGTTTTATCATTTTTAGGTTGTTCTTGTTGTTGCGGGTCTATTTCAGATATAGGCTCTGTTGATATGTAATTATTTTCTACTGTAGGGTTTTGTATTACAGGAGATTTTTCTGGCTTGTTGGTTATATTATGTATAATTAAAAATGCTGATAATCCTAACACTAATATGCTCACTATTATAGCCGGTATGATAATTCTTTTTGTTTTTCTGATATGAAATTGCTTTAAAATATCATCTTCAAGGGGTTCCTTATTTTCTTGACTTTTTATTTCTTTGTATATCGTACTTGCTACATCATTAGATAATAGTGTTTCTTGTTGAACTTCTTCCGGCGTTTTTATATTTCTGCTTTTAAGAACGCATAGCGGAGCTAAAAGATGTAGTGCGAAAACATCAGCTTCCTTTTCTAAGACGTCATCTTTAAAATTCTTTTCACAAACTCCACAATTTGCATGGTTTAAAACGATATGACCTAATTCATGAGCAATAGCTATTAATTTTGAGCCTATTGATATCTTATCAGAATATAATACAATTTTTAAATTTTGTTTTGAATTGTGTACTGTAAATGCATCATATTTTGTATGCTTTTGCAAATTGTAGTTTTGAATTAAATCTTTTGCCTGTATATAAGATTTTAATTCGTAGTCTTCTTTTTTCAACAGCCCTTCCAAATCTTTAAATCTGATAGGGAGCTTGTTAATTCCAGTAGACAAAATGTACTCATTGGTTAATCTGATAATGTTTTTCATTGTTAAAATCTCCTCATAATCATAATATAAGAATATTTTAACAGTTTTTTCGACAAAATTGTACTGGTAATATTTTCTTCTGAAATTATTGATTCTTAAATTTTAATTCTAAGCCTTTTAGCATGCTTCTGACTGTTTCAAGGTCATTGTTATCTATCTCTATTGTTTCCATTCCGTATGTGTCACTAAAAATAACAATATTAATGCCTTTTTTAATATCCTCTGAATTATTTTCAGAGGTTTTTTTATTTTGTTGTGGAGGGATTTTTTGAGTTTTTAAGCCAAATCCCTTTCCAAGTATTATAGCTGTAGTTGAATCGTCTTTTTCCCTTCCCACAATTTCATCAACTGTAACATTAAAAAATTCAGCTATATGCGGAAGATATAAATTATATGTCTTGTCTTCACCTTTTATCCAATCTTCAAAAGTATATTCGGATATGTCTAAATACTTGCACAATTCTTCTATTGTTTTATTCTTTTTTTCTAATAAAACAAGAATATTATTCATTATTTTATCTTTGCTTCTTTTAACTGTATTTTCTTTACCAAGCAGAAAATCAACAGATACATTGAAGTAATCAGCTAACTTTAAGAGCATTTCATTACTCGGTTGGCTGCTGTCAGTTTCCCACATAGCTACAGTTGAACGTGACACTCCTATATCTTTAGCAAGCTTTTGCTGATTTATTTTTTTTTGAGTTCTTAATTCTTTAAGTTTCATATTAAAAACACCTTTTTATTTTATTATATAGTCAATTACTTTGACATTCAATATTTTTTAAAAAATATTTGTCAAAACTATTGACAAATAAAAAACAGTAAATTATAATATTGTCAAGATACTTGACAAAGAGGTGAAAATATGAAGATAAGAGAATTGCGGGAGTCGCTAAATTTGACACAAGATTATTTAGCTAAGAGATTAAAAGTAGGGAGAACTGCTGTAGCAATGTGGGAGTCAAATAAATCTTTTCCACGAGCTGATTTACTTCCAAAGATAGCAGAAATATTAAATTGCAGTATTGATGATTTATACAACAACGAAAGGAAATAAAAAAATGAAAATTATCATAGAAGCAGAATCAAAAGAAATAGCCGACCTTGTAATTGCGATACAAAGCCGACAGAATAAGAAAACTGATATTGAGATTAATTGTGATACATCAGAGATTGTAAAAAAGACTTTTAAGAAAGCTGTTGATTTAGCCAATTGTGATACTTTTCAATCAGATAAAGAGTAGCTTGAATAGACGCTATAGCTGTTTGTGTCATTGCTTTAGTTATAATTAATTGCACTTCTTCCGGAGACATTTTATTTGAAACTTGTGCTAATTGAACCGTATCTGTTTTTACCATATCTTCAAAGTCTTTTTCTGTTAAAGTTGATAGGAAATCTTTGAAATCAGGTAATTGCATAAAAATCACTCCTTTTGACTAAATAATACCATAGTTGAGGGAAAATAACAATAATTACAACGAAAGAAGGTGAGAAGATGGAAAATAGAAATATTTTTGGAAAAATAAAGGATATTGAAAAGTTAGAAATTTTTCATCAAAACAATTTTTTAAATTATGAAAAAATAAAAAATGATGTATTAACGGCATTACGGGAAAATAATGTTACCGCTAATACATCAAAAGAATTGCTTGAACATTTTTCTAACCTTTATCAGCTGGAATTTCTACATTTATAATGTCAACAGAAAAGTCAGGTTCGTTTCTTTCATTAATATGGCAAAGTGAGGTGAGATAAAATGTATAAAGGATATTATACAGCATTAGTAACTTCAATTTTATCTCTTGTCGTTTCGATAATTGTATTGATAATAAAGTAACAACGAAAGAAGGCGAGAGTATGACGTATACAGAAAAATTAAAATGTCTTCTTGAAAGTATCGGTAAATCAAGACATCATAATTCAAATATTGAGGTCAAAGAAATAAAAAGGGATATAAAAGGAGCACATTACAAAATCACGAATAATAATCCTATGAATTATCCTAAAATACCTAAACCATGTACTTACGAAAATTATTTTGAGGATCGCTTTATAGATGAGTTATATAACGAATTATTACAAGACAAAGTGAGGTGATACCAATAAGCATAATAATCAGTATAATGCTGTCCGTGTTATCAGTTGGGACAGGCTTAATAATAGTGTTGGGAACGTATTTAATAATTAACTTAATTTTAAAACGAAAGGAAGATAAAAAATGCCGAAATTAAGGCAAAGCGAAGAAGAAAAAATATATGAAAATTTAAAAATTAATATTGAATTTTTGAAAGCAAAAAACAATATGAAAAAATCTGATATAGCAAAAATTGCGAGGTTTACAAGACCTACATTAAACAGCAGGGAAGAAAAGCCACAATTTTGGACTTTAAAAGAGTTAATAAGCTTGTCAAAAGCGTTTAGAATTCCTCTATATAAACTCTTTTTAACGCCTGAAGAAATGATTTCAAAGGAAGTGAAACAATGAAAGCAAAAGTAATAACATGGCTGTGTATAACAGCAATATGCGGTATGGAAGTATTCAAGGACATATATTTATCCGGAACAATACACGGTAACGGATTGTTATTCCTGTTATTGCCCATACTGGTGTTAATTGTGCCAAATACATATAAAGAAATGAAAAAAGCATTAAGGGAGAAACCGGATGAAGAAGAATAAAAAGAAAGCCTGTCAAGAAGTGGAGTTCTCAACAGGCACACAAAAAAATGTGTAGATTTAGAAGTAACTAAAGTGTAACACAAAAAATAAAAAAATCAAGAGGAGAAATAAAAAATGTGCAGTGAATGTGGACAAACTCCCTGTATGACAAGGTGTCCTAACTTCGAGGATAAGAAGATCGGATACTGTCATAACTGCGGAGAGGATATATATAAATGCGATACATATCACACGGTAGATGAACAATTAATATGCGATAACTGCATCATAAGCTATTGCATAGATAACACAAAGGAATATGAGTTAAGGGAGTTTTTTAATGAGCAATCATTAAAAGACAGATACGAATATATATTGCCTTGTTTTACCAAAAGTGAGCTTGTTGAAATATTATCAGAAACATTATCAAGAGAAGATTTAGAAGAATTTGCAAATCAGCTTGAT
>CAKTDK010000116.1 GCA_934541205.1 uncultured Eubacteriales bacterium | reverse complement strand
GAATAATATCATTTGTAAATTTTAATAAAAATAATTATATAAAATAGCGAAAATAGTAAAAAGAACTGAAATTAGTCCAAATATGTTTACAAGTAATGGAAAAGTATCTATAATGTAGTTAAAGCGAAAGGGGGTGTGATAATGTATCGGGTAATGAATGAGAAGAAAGTATTTGAAGGAGATATTATAGAAGTGTATGGTATAAAATATTATGACAAATTTTACGATATTTCGATTAATGAAAAATTTGTGCAAAACATGGTTAATAAATTCAATAGAAATAAACTTTCAAATATACATTTGTTAGATTGTATATACGATGAAATTATTGATGATAGTTATATTTTGTGTGGGTATTTATTGTAAAAAGAGAGCCTAATATATTGGCTCTCTTTTAATATTTATTCTTATAAATATACTATTTCTATGGCGACTTTTTGTAATTATTGGAATTATATTATAATTGGTATGATATACTAAAAAACATCTTTTAATATATTAGTTTGACTTGTTAGATGGAAGTATTATTATAAAATCTGAAAAATGAGAAGAAGCTTTTTATTGTATATAATAGATTTAAAGCCAAAAATAAACTCTGAAGAACAAAGGATTACAAATAATATTATGGAGGATATAAAAATGCAGTTTAAATATAAAAATATATACTATATAATTATGACATTTTATTATATACTTTTGAACGATTTATTTATTTAAAAGATGTTTCAGCATTTTTTCGGGATTATTTATAAAATCCTTTGTTATTATATAGTGAGAGGTTTCCTTGTATTTTACAGATTTTATATTTTCATTATCGATTAGATAAATGTCAGAGTTCGGGTAAGCCATTAAAATTGGAGAATGGGTAGCGATTATGAATTGTGAGTCGATTTTTACAAGATCGTCTATTATACTCAGCATGGAAAGAAGTCTTGACGGGGAAAGAGCGGCTTCCGGTTCGTCAAGTATGTATAATCCGTTTCCCTGAAATCTGTTTATCATAAGGGATAAAAAACTTTCACCATGGGATTTTTCATGAAGATTTCCGCCGTAAAACGTATTTAAAGACGGAAGTCCAGGGGCATTTAGATTTTCGATTTGACTTGCTACATTATAGAAACTTTCAGCTCTCAGAAAAAAACCGTCTGTAGGATTTTTATATCCTTTTGTTATTGTAATATATTTATGTAAGGCTGAATGAGAAGAAAAGGTTGAAAAATAAAAGTTTTTTGTACCTCCTTCGGCATTAAAACCGCATTTTATTGCAATTGCTTCCAAAAGAGTTGATTTTCCTGTACCGTTTTCACCGACTATAAACGTAACTTTTTTATTAAAGGCTAATGGATTTGTTTTATAAAAATTTTTCAGCATTGGAATTTTGTATAAATAATTGTTTTTGGGAATAATATTAAAATTTACAGATATTGATTTAATGAAAAGCTCACTTAACATATAACTCCTCCTTTTTATTAAGAGAATTATATCATATTTAAACATACCTTGTAATATATATTTACAAGGTGATAAATATGAAAAAATCAAGATGTAAGTATGTATACAGATATAGAAAGAGAAAAAAAAGTTTTATTTCAAGTTATGGTTATATAATATTGGCAGCTATAATAGCGCTTGCTTTTTTATTAAATCCGGGAGAGGGAAAGGTTCAGATAATAAAAAAACAAAATAAAAACGAGACAGTTACTTTTGAGCAGCAGGAAGAAAACGTAGATAAGACCTTGATGACTGCATATATTAAAGGAAAAAATGATAATGTTATTGACGGAAAAGCTTATGATTATGAAACGGATTTGGGAAAAAGGTTTTTTGATGCAAATGTAAAGAAAAACGGACTTCCTGAAAGCGAAACTATATTTAATATAGGACAAAAACTTTTTGGAAACATAAATTTTAAAGTATCGGCTTTTTACGGAGAATACTATGTTGTGGACAGGGATAAATTAAACGAAGATATGCTGGAAACAGGAGTGATTAATGATAAGGATAACCTTTTCGGAGGTATACATGAAGGCCTTGATTTAGTGTCAAAAACATATAACAGTGATTTTTATGCTCTTTGCGACGGGTATTTGATAAATGACGGTACGAATGATAAATATAATACCATAGCTGTTTATAATCCGGCAAAAAATATAACAGTATTATATCTTCATTGCAGAAATGTCTATGTAAAAATGGATAATGAAACAAAAACTTATATAAAAACCGGACAAAAAATCGGAAGTCAGGGAAGTTCGGGGCTTGACGGAAACGGAGATCACGTTCATATAGAGGTTGCAAGAGGAGTTAAAAAAACTGCGTATTCTTCAAAGGATAACGTTATATCGGCACTTCCGCCTTATGATTATGTAAAATAAAAAATCCGGTTTAAAAGTTAAAATTAAAAAAGAGATAAAGATACTTTAAGTTCTTTATCTCTTTTTGATATAAAATTATAAAACTATGTTTTTTAAAAGAGCAGATATAATTTAATATTGTTAGTTATTTATTTTTTTCAAAAAAGTCTTCAAGAATGCTGATTACGACATTATTAAAACTTGTGTTGTTTTCAATAGCAATTTTGCTTATTTTTTCTGATAATTCATTTTTTATATATAAAGATTTATAACTTGCTTGAACTTTTTTCCTGGTAGGCTTAGGTTTAAAATCCATATTATCACCCTCTTGATATATTATAATATGAAATATATTTTTAAAATATATTAGAAATATATATTGTATTTTTCTGAGTTATACGATATAATTACAAAAAATATAGTGAAGGCAGTTTATGAAATGAATATAAGACTTGAGTTACTATCTGATTTTGCAAGTGATACGGCTTGTGATGAATTTGAAGAAATCAGTATTTATACAGATAATATTGTTGATACTACGGTGGTATCAGTATTGAGTGATATTTAAAAATTACTTCAGAATATGGCTTTATCAGATTCTAAGGTTATTGAGAAATTTGTTTTAATTTTTGAAAAGTATCATATTAATTATGGAGTATGTCACAATTTTAGATAAATTATAAAAAGGAGTTTTAAAATTAAAACTCCTTTTTTATATTTTTTACGGCATTTTAAAGGTTATATTTTCATTTAAAAAAGTTACGGATAAAGTTTTATTTCCTAAATAAATATCAAAAAGAACGTCATTTTTATTGTTTGCAGTAAGATTTTTTATATTTGTATCGGCTTTAAAAAATAAAAAAGCTCCCATGAAAAGATAAAGAGGAATAAATGTTAAAAAAAACGCTTTGTTAAAAATATTAAGTTTACTGATTTTATTTTCTTTTATTTTTACATAATTTTTTTTAAAACCGAAAATATCGGCAATAAATTTTAAAAATCCTTGTCTTTGTTTTTCTATTTTTAAAATTTTATACGTCATATATTACTCCATGATTTTATTATTCTCTGTTTTCCATAATAATTTCAAAAATACACTGTGCAGAAAGCTTTACAGCTTTAATTGCCTCGTCAAGCGTATTTGCGGCAGAGCCTACTTCAAGAAGAAAAGAACCTTTTGTTGCGTGGGAATTAAATCTTTGGGACCTCAGATTTAAAGGCCGCGCCAGAGTAGGAAACTTATCCTGCATCCTTTTTTGTATTTTAAAAGTAAAAGTAAGATTATCTTCATAATGATCGTTTTTCAGCATTTCGTTTGTTCCCGACACTATCATAACCTGTGCGACTTTTTCTCCGTTTATGGTTGTTACGGGACGGTATTTTGTATTGTTTGACGCGGTCATACTGTCACGGTGCACATCTATTACAGATTTTATAGACGGATATTTTTTTAAATACTCTCTTATTGTTACAATAGATCTGTCGTAGCTTCCTGGAAATTCAGGGTAGTCAAAAACTTCCGTACAATGAAGAGTTTTAAGTCCAAGTCTTTCAAATTCTTCCGCCATAGCGCTTCCTACTTTTACAATATTTACATTTTGGTCATGACTTCTTTCGCTGTCGCCCTTTGTATAAAAATTTTTGCCGTCTCCGTAGCTTTCCGTAGTATGCGTATGAATTATTAGTATTTGAGGTTCGTCGGTTTTTGTAAAACCTGTTGTCATTTTGGCTTTATAGTATTTTTCTACATCAAGAGAGATTTTTGTGGCGTTTGAAACAAAAATATTTTCAAAATAATCGTAGCTTCCGGGATTTATCGGATTTATGGTAAGCTCTTTTATAGGGAATTGATTTTCTCCGAGTACAACTTGTTCTTCTGTAACGTTTGTTTCCTCTTCGGAAATATCAAAGAATTCTTCTTCATATCCTTCGTCCTGATTAAATAAACTTATTGCGTCAATAGGGCTGTCCCTGTTTTTATTAAAAATTTTGTTAAGTTCGGTATTTTTATATAATAATTTTGCTGTAATAATGATAATTAGTATAAATATAGCTGTTTTAAAAAATCTTTTGTTCATTTTATACCTCCGAAAATAATTCATATTATCATAGTATTCAAACTTATATATAAATATGTTTTTTACTTGATGTGTTTCAGAGGTAAATACTTTTAAGAAATAAAACTTTCCATTTCCTCAAAGGAGAGATTATAATGCAAAAATCTGTTTATTGAAAAGCCCAGTATTTTAGAAAGCTTTTGTATTATTTCGTCGATATCGTTGACGCTTACAAGAAAATTATCATTGTTTTGAGTAAGAGTATCTGTGATTTGTCTGTGATGAGAATCAATATCGCTGTCGTTTAATATAGAAAGAATATCATAGCTTAAAGATGCGACGTCTACTACAGTCGGTACTCCGATAGATAAGACTTCCGTACCTAAGGTGTTTTTTGAAATTTCCTTTCGTTTATTTCCGACGCCTCCGCCCGGACAAAGTCCGGTATTTGACATTTGAATAGTATTTGTCAGCCTTTTTATGCCTCTTGAGGCAAGGGCATCAACAACTATTACAATATCCGGATTTATTTTTTCTACCATTCCTTTTATTGATTCAACGGTTTCTATTCCTGTTTTTCCTAAAACTCCGGGACTTACACAAGAAACGGTATTTAATAAATCATTTTTGAAATAATCCGGCAAAACGTCTTTTAAATGACGTGTAACAAGAGTGTTATCTGTTGTCAGAGGACCAAGTGCGTCAGGAGTCATATCTCTGTTTCCGAGGCCTGCGATAAGAGCATTTTTGAATTTTTTATTCGGAAAAAGATTTTCAAGCTGTCTTTTTATAACTTCTGTTATTTCTTTTATGTCTGATATATTTGTTACATTGTTTAATTCTATCGTAATATAAGTGCCTATATCCTTTGAAAGCCTTTCTGCAGCTTCTTTTGTTGTAATATCTATTTTTGTAACGTTAAATCCGTTGTCTGTAAACTCTTCGCTTTTTACTCCGTCTATGTCTGACTTTTTGGATATAAACTCCTTTGATTCTACGGCTAAATCGGTTGTTATATTTTTCATTACAGTCTCCTTTATATCTTTTTATATATTTTTGCCTATAATTTTAAAATTATATAAAAAATTATGTTTATTGTCCTTATTGTTTTTATATTTTAATTTGTTAAAATGTATTTAAAAATGTTTGGGAGGACGGATTTTTAATGAAAGAAAAAATTTTTGCAAAAATAAAGGAATTATGTAAGAGATATTTTGTTGAAGCTATGAGCGCTATGGCTCTGGGCCTTTTTTCATCTCTTATTGTAGGTCTTATTTTGTCACAAATAGGAAAAATACCGGGACTTGGATTTTTAGCTGAAATATCGGAAATAGTAAGCGCAAAGTCTCCTGTAGTAGGCGCTGCAATTGGTTCGGCTGTTGCCTGGGGACTTAAAGCAAAACCTCTTGTTGTTTTTTCCAGTGCGGTTACGGGAGCTTTCGGTTACAGTATAGGCGGCCCTGTGGGCGCTTATGTAGGTTCGCTTGTAGGAGCGGAAATC
>CAKTDK010000115.1 GCA_934541205.1 uncultured Eubacteriales bacterium | reverse complement strand
ACTGTCAACATCATCTTTTCCCGCCGGTTTTTCCTTGGAATTTTCTAAAACTTCATCTAAAAGCTTATCAAAATCAAATTCATCTTTCACAAAAACTCACCCGATTCCATTAAATATTTTTACTTCTTACTATTTCATACATCATTACTGACGCCGCAACAGAAGCGTTTAACGATTCCACATCGTTTTTCATGGGAATACTTACAAGAACATCACATTTTTCCGAAGCAAGTCTTGATATTCCTTTATCTTCATTTCCCACTAAAACTGCTATTTTCCCCGAAAAATCTGTTTTATATAAATTTTGTCCTCTTGCATCAAGACCATATATCCAAAAACCTTTTTCTTTCAATTTTTCAATTGTTTTAGAAATATTAGTTTCCTTAGCAACAAGCATTTTGGATACTGTTCCGGCAGACGCTTTTGCAACAGCCGGCGTAATTCCTACGCCATTATGCTTTGAAATAACTATTCCATGAGCCCCGCAGGCGCATCCGGACCGTATAACTGCACCGAGATTATGAGGATCAAAAATACTTTCCGCAATTATTATAAAAGGTTCTTCATTTATACTTTCGGCATAAGCTATAATATCTTCAACATGAACATATTCTCTTAATGAAAGCTTTGCCGCGACTCCTTGATGCACCTTAGTTGCCGTAATATAATCAAGCTTTTTTTTATCTACTCTTGAAACCACTATTTTTTTATCGGCAGCAAGCTTTAAAATCTGAACTGCAGATCCTGTGATTTCTCCTCTAAGCATATATATTTTATCTATATTTTCGCCGCTTTTTATTGCTTCCAAAACCGGATTTCTTCCGGCGATTATATTTTCATTAAAACTGTTTTTATCCATTTTATCCTCTTTTTAATAATAAAAATACATCTTTTTATTATTATATCAACATAATATATTAAAATCAACAAAAAAAATCCCGAAAACGTTTTATTTTACCGTTTTCGGGAGCTTATATTTTAACCTGCTTTTATTTCAAGCCTTAATGTATCTGCTATCATAGCAATGAATTCCGAATTTGTAGGTTTTCCCCTTGAATTATTAACAGTATATCCGAACACTCTGTTAAGTACTTCCACATCTCCTCTGTCCCATGCAACCTCAATTGCATGCCTTATCGCTCTTTCTACTCTTGAAGATGTAGTGTTAAACTTTTTGGCTATCTCAGGATACAAAAGTTTCGTAATATAATTTATAACATCCATATCTTTTACAGACATCATAATCGCTTCTCTCAAATATTGATATCCCTTTATATGTGCAGGAACTCCTATCTCATGTATAGCTTTTGTTACACATGTTTCCAAATCCACATTATTTGTATTTTGAACAGATTTTGAAACCAATGGAGATGTCCTGCTGACTTTTTTATTTAAAATATCATAAATACGATCTCTTAAAACATTTATTTCAAAAGGTTTAAGCATATAATAATTTGCGCCGCAGGATATTGCATCCTGCATTATTTGCTCACTGTTTATACAAGATAAAATTAAAATTGCAGGGTCTTTTATCATATTTGCCGATCTGATTTTCTTTATAAGTCCTATTCCGTCGAGTCCGGGTATTATCATATCTGTTATTATTATATCAGGATTTACTTTTATTATCTCTTCATAAGCGGTATTTCCATCAGTAGCCATACCAACTACATCGAAATTATACTCTTCCAAACTCTCGCTGCATAAATTTAAAAAATCCTTATTATCATCAATTAAATATACCTTTATTTTGTTCTCCATGTGGAACCCTCCGTAAATATTTTTTATTTTTTCTGTCAGCTTTTATTCTGACAATACTAAATATACCATAAATTGGTAATTATTGCAACTAAATGTTGGAAAATATTGTAATTTTTCATCGACTTATTACGACACTTTTTTGCTATTTAATTTCTCATAACTATTTTTTATCATATTTTCGGCAAAAATTCCATAGCCTTTTTCAGGATCAGAAATAAATACGTGAGTAACAGCACCGACAAGCTTTCCGTTCTGGATTATAGGACTTCCGCTCATCCCCTGTACGATACCCCCTGTTTTTAAAATTAAATTTTTATCTGTAATTTTTATGACCATATTTTTTTCACCAAAATATGGATTCCTATTAACGCTTTCTATATTTATATCATACTCTTGTACTTTATCTTCGTCAAGAGTACATAATATTTTTGCAGGGCCCTTTTCCACCTCGGAAGATAATGCCACAGGATAACTTTGGCCTTTTATCATATTCATTCCATCGTTTGTCAAAACTCCAAAAACACCGTAATCTGAGTTATCATAAAGCTGCCCAATTGACATATTATCATATAAAATACCTTTTAATTCTCCGGGGTTTCCTTTTTCGCCTTTTACAATATCTATTATAGAAGATTTTAGCACAGTACCATAGCTTAAAGGAAGCCTTTGACCTGTATCAACGTCACAAATTCCATGCCCTAATCCTGCAAATAAACCTGTTTTTTTATCATAATAAGTCATCGTGCCTATACCTGCAGAAGAATCTCTTATCCATAGTCCAAGAAGATATTTATCCGCTGAAATACTTTTTACCGGCGTTACGCCGTATATCATTTCTTTTCCGTCTCTGATAACAGTAAGCTGCAGTGTATTTCCGCCGCTTTTCGCCACTATTTCTTCAAGCTGTTCTACGCTTGATATTGTTTTGGAATTTACTTTTGTAATAATATCTTTTACTCTGATTCCTGATTCATATGCCGGATTTAGAGAACCGGATTTTGTATCTACATCCGTCATACTTACTACCATTACACCATTTGTATACATTTTTATTCCGAAAGGAACTCCGCATGCTACAACCTCTTCAATATCAATTACTGAAACGTTTACACTTTTTACTGGTATGCCAAATAAGTTCATCTGAACCTTTTTGCTTTCTTCGGAAGATGCTTCGGCGGGAACTTCGCCTTTTACAAGCATAAGGTCATTTGCAACTACCGTATTTTCACCGTCAAATATATAATAATTTTCCGGCATGGTAAAATAAGTATATATATAAATGCCTCCATAAACGGCAAATAATATTCCAAATAAAATTAATAATATTTTTCCTCTTTTTTTAATAGCATTTTTCAAAATTTTTACCTCCCTAAATTTTAATACAATAAAATTGTTCTCAATTTAAACAAATTTATTATAGGTAAAAATTCATCAATAATAAAAATTTTTCTTTTTGAACATTTGTTCGAAAAAATATTGAAATTATTTTTAAAATATGATAATATTTTACTATAAAATTTTTTAAGAGGTTATTATTATGAAAGTAGCTGTAGTAGGTTCAAGAAGCGCAACTTTGAAACATTACCCAATAATATCAAAATATATTCCTTTAAATACAACCGAGATTATTTCCGGAGGAGCAGTCGGAGTCGATTTTCTCGCTGAAAAGTATGCTCAGGAAAATAATATTACTTTAACAAAAATACTTCCAAACTATGACAAATTCGGCAAAACCGCCGCTTTAACCAGAAATATAGAGATAATAAAACGTGCCGATTATGTGCTTTGTTTTTGGGATGGAAAAAGCCGCGGCACTGCTCATGTAGTTTCAAATTGTATAAAAATGTATAAAGATGTAAAGATTATTCTTTTAGATGACGGTTCAATTCTTAACACAATAGAACAATAATCTCTTCTTATGAATAAATATACATTAATAGTAATTATTTCATAAATATCATTTTTCTACATATTAATATATTTTTTTACTTTACGCAACAATAATACCATATTTTATCAACAAAAATCAATAGAGAATTTAAAATTTTTATTTTATAATATAAAAAAATTTAAGGAAAAAGGAACTATGAAATATATAGAATATAACGATTTTAAATTTCCGCTTAAAAACTTTGACAAAATTTACAGCAAAACAGATTTCAGCTTCCATTTGGCAAGATATAAAAAATTAATAAAAAAATTTATTAATTATTATAAAATCAGCCGTTCTCAATTTGAAAAAATTACATTTTTTTCATCGCCCGGAAGAACTGAAATCTGCGGAAATCATACGGATCATAATAACGGACGTGTTTTATGCGGAAGCATTCAAAATGACATAATCTGCGCCGCAATAAAAACCGATGATAATATTATTACTTTAAAATCCGATAATTATCATATTATAAAAATAAATCTTGACAAACTTAATAAATATAAAGTCCCGTCAAAAACATCCTCTTTAATTGCCGGAGTTACAAGCTATCTTAAAGAAAATGGCTTTAATACAGGTGGATTTACTGCATTTTTAACTTCCGATATAGCAAGCGGGGCAGGACTTTCTTCTTCCGCCGCTTTTGAAGTTTTAATTTTTACTATTTTGAACTATTATTATAATAATAACAAAATAGATCTTATTACCGGTGCAAAAGCTTCTCAATACGCCGAAAATGAATTTTTTAAAAAACCATGCGGTTTGATGGATCAGCTCGGCTGCATATACGGAGGCCTTATATCCATAGATTTTAAAGACCCACTTCCTAAAATAGAAAAAATAAATTTTAGCTTTGAAAAAAACGGGTACAATCTTTGTATCGTTAACGTAGGCAAATCTCATTCTGAACTTACAGATGATTACGCAAGTGTGCGAAACGAAATGTCTGAAATCTCTAATCATTTTAACAAAACAGTCTTACGGGATATTAACAAAACCATGCTTTTAGATGAAATACCCAATTTAAGAGAAAACGACCGGGCTGTTTTAAGAGCCTTACATTATATTTCAGAAAATAACAGGGTGGAAATCTTATTTGATGCCTTTAAAAATAATAACATAAAAAAAGTTCTCGAAATAATTAAAAAATCCGGAAACTCATCATTTATGTATCTTCAAAATATTTTTTCTGAAAAAAATTATAAAGAGCAAAGCGCTTCTTTAGCGCTTTGTATCGCTCAAACCATTTTGGAACAAGACGGCGCCTGGAGGATCCACGGAGGCGGATTCGGCGGTACAATACAATGCATAGTACCTATAAAAAGCTTAAATAGCTTTTTTGAAATTATGGAAAAAATATTTGGGAAAAAAAGTGTTATAAAAATTCAAATCCGAAATATCGGTGCATGCAAAATCTAAATAATTATTTTTAAATTAATATTTTTATTGGAATACATATAATGTATTCCAATTTTTTATATAATAATATTTTTTGTATTTTAAAATCAATCTCTTTTGACTGAAAATATCTTATTACGAGTAATTATGTCAAAAAAACTCATAAACATGGACTGATATTAGTCCCATTATAACACAAAATAGTTATATAATCAAGCGTAATTAAGCCTTAAGGGATAAATAATATGAAAGAACAAAAAATTAAACAAGATATAATCCATATCGGCGGTAATATCAGAAGAATCAGAAAACAAAGAAAAATTAAACAAGTAGATATGGTTAAAAAAATGCAGTTGGAAGGAATAAACATTACAAGAGAATCTTTTGTAAAAATCGAAAGAGGTATACAGCATATCTATGCAAGCCAGCTTAAAGCCATAAAAGAAATTTTGAATACTTCTTATGACGAGCTTTTAAAATAATTTATATTTATAAAGAAACAGAATCTTTACATTTTGTTTCTTTTTTTTATAGAATTTAATTAGTTTTTATTATAAAATCATTTAGCAATATTTTATTTTAAATTTCACAATTTATACAGAAATATTATGAAAGAATTAATTAAAATTTTTCAAAATTAAACGCCGGCCAAGTTTCCGCATATTGGTGACGAAGTGAAAAGTTATTGAAATTTTCGACGGCTGCTTTTTCGGTCTTTGAATAAAGGTCGTCAGATTACATACAAATAACAGTAACACTGTAACAAAAATATAATTAAAATTTTTGTATCGAAAGGAAATATAATATGTGCGGAATAGTTGGATATGTCGGTGAAAAAAATTCATCAACAGTATTAATAGACGGTTTGAAAAAGCTTGAATACAGAGGATACGACTCTGCTGGTATTGCGTTTTTTCAAGATAAAAAAATAAATATTTT
>CAKTDK010000114.1 GCA_934541205.1 uncultured Eubacteriales bacterium | reverse complement strand
ACCGGAAATATAATAGCGTATTACGGCGATGAAAATTACAACGAAACCCCTGTTTACGGACAAGTTATGGTGTATCAGCCTAAATTCTATTACAGAGTTGTTCCCTTAACACTTGAACAAAACGGGAAAGGATATCATCTTAGAAAAGTAAGATATTATTTGTCTGATACTCCAAGACCGGGATTTAAAATACATCCTGCATTTGTTTCAAACGGAGCAGAAAAGGAATATATATTGTTATCAGCTTATGAGGGAAGTATATATGATACATCAGCTTCAACATTTCTTATAGCGGATGAACAGACGGCAAATTTTGAAGAGGACAAGCTGTGTTCTATAGCGACGCTAAATCATGATGGATTCCCCTGCACAGGAACAACACAGTCTTTAACAAGAACAAATGCAAGGAAGTTGGCGCAAAACAGAGGTGCAGGGTGGAATATATCAACCATACAAAGCATATCGGCAACACAGTTATTATTTGCCGTAGAGTATGGAGGATTTAATACACAAGAACTTCTTGGCAAAGGAAGTATAAGCAGTACTCAGCCGATAGGACAAACATCAAGCTTTGGAAATACATCTGGAGTAGTACAGGGGTACAATATGCCGATAACATACAGAGGAGAAGAAAACTTCTGGGGAAATAAATTCAAATTTGTAGACGGAATAAATATAAAGCGTACAGGAGATATTGTTGAGATATACATAGCAGATAATAATTTTGAAGAAAGCAAGACAACAGAACAGTATAAGAATGTAAATATTGCTGTTTCAACCACAAACGGATTTATATCAGCGTTTGCATACTCGGAAGAATATGACTGGCTGTTTTTAGCGTCAGAAACGAGTGGAACATCAGCATTACCGGTGGGTGATGAATGGATAATGGATACGGGAGATACATTTAAAACAATGATACACGGTGGATATCCGGGAGCACCTAACGGTACAGGAGGATTTAATTTCAGAATAAAATATCCGGCATACAAAGCAGCAGAAGGAAGCTGCAGACTTGTATTTATACCATAAAGGAGGAAAAAAAGATGAAAGATTACGGAATTATAGAAAGTACAGTAAAGCCAAAAGAAATAGAGATAGACAGTGAAAGTGTATATGAAAATACGGATATAGAAGAGTATGAAAATGAGGGAATGAAGTATTACCGATTTCATCAGATAAGATATTCAAAAGATGAGTATATACTTCAAGTGCAGGAATTAAAAAGAGAGATAACAAATACCCAGCTTGCAATATGTGAGCTGTACGAAAGGGGGATATGATATGGCGTATGTATATGCTGATTTAATCAAAAAAGGATTAAAGATTATAGATGATGTGCCGGAAAAGATAAGAAAAGATGTTGAAAAGATTTTAAAGGAGAGATAGAAAATGGAAAAAATAATAGAAACAATAAAAATGTTCTTTATAACATTATTTACGGCATTAACATCGTATATGGGAATACTGGCAATACCGGTGTACATATTGATAGGACTTGAAATATTTGATTACATAACAGGAATAACGGCGGCGAAATATCGCAATCAGAAAGTAGACAGTTATAAAGGAATAAGGGGAATATGTAAAAAGATAGGAATGCTGTCCCTTGTAGGATTGGGGGCGGTAATAGACTGGCTTTTGAAATATGCAGGAGAAATGGTAGATATTAATGTAACAGCGCAGTTTATAATAGCTTCGTTAATAGCGGTATGGCTGATATGCAATGAGCTTATATCAATACTTGAAAACTTAAAAGATATAGGCGTACCGTTTCCACAGTTTATGCTAAAAATAATAGAAAACATAAAAAGCAAAACAGAAGTAAAAGGTGATAGCAATAAGGAGTGATAGAAAGTGGTAACAAAGATACCCTTTAACGGATTATTCAGAATATCCCAGCCGTTTAATAATATGAATTATGAGTTATACGGAAATAAGCCCCACACGGGAGTAGATATGGTAGGAGAAAGTTCAGTAAAGATATATGGAGTAATGGAAAGCGGGCAAGTAGTATATACAGGATATGAGGAAAACGGCTTTGGTAACTACATAAAGGTAAAAGATAATGCAACAGGGAATTTCTTTTACTTCGCACATTTAAAAGCAATTTATGTAAATGAGGGCAACAAAGTAACATATACGACAGTATTGGGACTAATGGGAAGTACCGGAAACAGTACAGGACCGCATTTACATTTTGAAATAAGAAAATCCGATAACAAAACAAGACTTGACCCATGTGTATATATGGGAATACCAAATAAAAGAGGACGTTATAACAGTACAGATTACGGTATTAAAACGGAAGAAGAAAAAAAGCAGGAAGAATTAGAAAAACAGGAGGAAATAGAAGAGATGAAAGCACTTGAAAAATGCGCAGAACTTGAGAAAAGAATAAATATGTTAGTTTCAGAAAATGCGGAATTAAAAAAACAGCTTGAAGGAAAACAGGATAAGCCAAAAGTAAGAACAACACCTTATGACTGGGAAAAAGAAGGTGTAAGCTATTGTGTTGAACAGGGAATAATAAAAGGAGACGGAGAAAAGATAGACCTCTCTGAGCCAGTTTCTATGGGAAAAATGGCGGTAATGCTGTATAGGGTGATGATGCATATAAAGAAATGGTTTGTTAAAAAGCAGGATTGTAAATGCTTTAAGGATAGTGAAGAAAACTCTTGAAATTTACACGAAAATAGTATATAATAATTATATGAGATAGACCTCGACACGCCTCTTAATAATGCGTACAATGTTAAGGTTGCCCTAAACATGACGTGCAGTCTTTGCATGACTGTTAAATGACCAGTAAGGCTAAACACAAGAATGAACCTTCAACATAGGGAAAAGTAAGATGTATGTGTGAAAGAGGTAACAGCGTTATATTTTTGATTGTTCGCTTGCTACAGGCGACTAATAAATTTGTGGCTTGAAAAAAATAAGCTCACCTACCATTTGTTAGGAAGGCGGAGTAACGAGCTTGCTGATATTAAATTATCAGTCAAGCTTTGCAAATTCATAGTGAATAGCGGTGGACGTCTGCGGACTACACCTAAGGGAGCTGGATGCGTCTGGCTCTCTTTTAATATACAAATATAGACGGTAGGGATTATTCTCTACCGTCTTTTTTATGTTATTTAATATATCATTGTGTATTTTTAATATAATTTATTTTTAAAAAGTAAACTGAAAATATTTTGCAAATTTCTACAAATTTATTTTAAATTTGATAAAAAATTAGAATATATTTTATCAGAAATAAATATTAAATCTTTATAATAACATAAAATGTCGAATAATATCATTCGCAAATTTTAATAAAAATAACTATATAAAATAGCAAAAATAGTAAAAAGGACTGAAATTAGTCCAAAACTATTTACAAATAAAACAAGAGTATTATAATATAACTGAAAAAATTTGAAAGAAGGTTACAAATGTACAGGTTAACAAGTGAAAAGAAAGTATTTGGAGGAAAGATTATTGAAGTATATGGAATAAAGTGTTATGATAAAATATGCAGGATTTCATTTAACAAAAAGTTTGTGCAAAGTATAGTAGATAAATTCAATAGAAATAGACTTTCACGTATACACTTTTTAGAATGTTTATACGATGAAATAATGGATGAAGGATTTTTGTTCAATGAGTATTTGTTGTAAAATGGCTGGTAAGGATTATCCTTACCGGCTTTTTTAATGTATATGCAACACGAAATGCAACACGAAAACTTTAAAATGGCTTAAAATAAGGAATTTTAAGCAATAATCAAAGGGTTCGAATCCCTCTCTCTCCGCCAATGCCAAAACCCGTTTAAATGCTGATAAGTCCAGTGTTTAAGCGGGTTTTAACTATGCTTGGGTGATTACTTTTTTATACCTTTTTGTACTAATTTATACCGAAATTTATCGTAAAAAAGGGTAAAAGGTATTAGAATTTCTCTAATACCTTTGCATTAATTTTTCTCTTTTCTTCTGATATATGGGTATATATATTTCTTGTGGTAGCTATATCTAAATGTTTTAATAAGTTGTGCGATAATTGCTGTTTCTCCTTTTTTATGTGAAGAAGCATTTTTTACCGTAAATTTACGGCGAATAATATCATTAATATGAGACTCACACATTTTTACACATCATACCGTCAATTTTTAAAATAATCTAAATCATTGTTTTCCCTTTATATTGAAAAATAAACGCAGGAAAGTTACCTGCGTTTATTTTTTTTATTTAATGTTTATGACAGGAGCTGTTCATAGGACAGCTTTGGCAGCTGCATCCGCAGGAAGATTTTCCTTTCTTTTTATTTTTTACCATATTTATTATTATTGCCGCCACAATAGCAACAAGTACAAGACATATAATTACAGTAACAATATTTTGAACAATCCATGTAAACATTACATACTGCTCCTTTCAATTTAATTATTTTACAATTACTTTAGACGTAAGCTTTGTAGATTCCTTATAGGGTCTTAAAAGCATATATATGATACCTGCAAGGACAGCAAGGGCGATTATAAGCCCGATTATATTTATATTTCCTGTAAAGACAGAACCTATCTGATATATAATAAGAGAAGAAGCATAAGCAAACAAACACTGGTAGCCTATTGCAAACCAAGTCCATTTCGCGCTGTTCATTTCTCTTTTGATAGCCCCGATTGCTGCAAAACAAGGAGCACAAAGCAAATTAAATACAAGAAAGGAATAAGCTGCAAGTTTTGTCATTCCCTCAAAATCAAGCACACCGAAAACTCCCACAACTTCTTCTTTTGCAACAAGTCCCATAATAGTGGCTATAGCGGCTTTTATATTTCCGAATCCGAGAGGAGCAAATATAAAGCAAACCGCATTTCCTATAATACCAAGTATACTGTTTTCAAGTTCCATTTCAGTATCAAACATAAACAAGCCGTCAACTATTCCAAATACAGAACCCGCCCAAATCACAATCGAAGCTAAAAGAATAATAGTTCCGGCTTTTTTGATAAACGAATAGCTGCGCTCCCACATAGAACGAAAAATATTTCCCGCTGTAGGCCAGTGATATGCGGGAAGTTCCATAACAAAAGGGGCCGGATCTCCTGCAAACATTTTGGTTTTTTTAAGCATAATACCCGAAATCACTATAGCTGCAATACCAACAAAATATGCGGAAGGAGCAACCCACCATGCGCCGCCAAATAGCGCAGTTGCAATCAAAGCAATAATCGGAAGTTTTGCGCCGCAGGGAATAAAAGTAGTAGTCATAATTGTCATACGTCTGTCGCGCTCATTTTCAATAGTTCTTGAAGCCATTACTCCGGGAACACCGCATCCGGTACCTATAAGCATAGGAATAAATGACTTTCCCGAAAGACCGAACTTTCTGAAAATCCTGTCCATAACAAATGCAACACGCGCCATATAACCGCAGGATTCAAGAAAAGCAAGAAAAATAAAAAGTATAAGCATTTGAGGCACAAAACCCAGAACCGCTCCGACACCTCCGATTATACCGTCAAGAATCAAGCTGTTGAGCCAAATCGGAGTATTCGCTTTTTCAAGTCCGCTTTCTATCAAAACAGGAATACCGGGTACCCAAACTCCGTATTCAGACGGATCGGGAACTCCCTCTACCTCATCACCCAAGGCGGCGTCATAAATTTTTGAAATATCAAATCCTTCTTTTGAAAGAGAATCGGCATAAAAACCATATGCTTCGTCAAATGCTCCGAAATCTTTATCTTCTATAGCCGCCTGAATTTCTTCCGCTCCGACAATATCTTCTGCTGCAGCAGCATTGACAATTGATTTCATATCATCTGTCCAAACTTTTTCTTCAGCATATTCATTCATGGCATCATCATAAGAAGAAGTTCCGATTCCAAACAAATGCCATCCATCGCCGAAAACTCCGTCGTTTGCCCAATCGGTTGCAATTGTTCCTACTGTAGAAACGGAAATATAATAAACAAGAAACATTATAACCGCAAAAATCGGAAGAGCCGCCCATCTGTTTGTAACAACCTTATCTATTTTATCCGAAACAGTAAGTTTTCACGCGCTTTTCTTCTTATAACACGCTTTCATTAAAGAGGCAATATATACATATC
>CAKTDK010000113.1 GCA_934541205.1 uncultured Eubacteriales bacterium | reverse complement strand
GAAGTTGAAGTTCTCTATAATAGGCTTCCCAAAGGAAGGAAACTTATGGTTTTTGTTTCATCAAAGGAGGCAGGCAGAGCCCTGGAGGAAAAGCTTTATGATTCCGCATTCATATTTGCAGAAACAGAAAGCGAAAAGCTTTCGGAAAATGCCAGAATGGAACTGGAAAGTATTAATTCCAGCGAAATGTTTAATTGCAAATGCCTTATTTGCACTAAGGTAATTGATGCAGGCGTAAATATAAAGGATAACGCCTTAAAAGACATAGTGATTGCGTGCGAGGAAGGACAGAATGAATTTATACAGATAGTAGGTCGCAAACGCGATTTTAATAAGTCGCAGATTAATCTTTATGTAATGGCAAGGTCAAAGCAGTATTTCCTTACAAGGGTTCATAACTGTAATGAAAAACTCGGAGCATTGAATGAAATATCAAGGTGCAATATATGCCGTGAAAAATATAAGAATGTTGACTGTGAAAGATGCAGTAAAAATGTTCTGAAAAAGTACTTTTCCGACAGTAGAGCACTAAAGCTTTTGGATGGTCTGTTTAAGTATGACGGAAGAAATATTGTTGTTAATAAGATGAGCGAGACGAAGTTAAAAATCATGGCAGATTACTACGATGAGCTAATAGCAGATTTTGATTCCTACGGGGAGAAAGCATTTATTCTTAAACAGCTTTCCTGGATGGGTATTGAAAATCAATATAGCGACAATAACTACTTCTTAAGTAAAAATATTCCTCTTACAAAAGATGATTTAACTGAATTTCTCGAAGAATATGAAGGAATGGTTATGGATAATTCCGCGCAGACGGAGTTCAGAGAGGAATTTGAGAATATTGCCGTAAAGCTAAAGCTTTATTCAAGACGAAGTGAAAATCCTATCGGAATAAGTAAGATAAAGCAGATTTTAGATGACAACAATTTTCCGTACACAGTTAAGTCAAATTGTGTCAAGGGAGTGACCGGTTGGGAGGTTTGTCGGTGTAATCGAAAAAATACTGAGGAAAGGAAAGAACAGAATGAATAAGCAGCAGATGAAATTAACTAATTTTTGCAAAGAGTTTGATGTGCCTCGCACCACGGCGTTAAAGTGGGTACATTCAAAGGGATTTCCTGCATATAACCTTTGCGGACATTGGTATGTTGATTTATCAGCTTATTATGAGTGGAGAAAGAAGCAGCATATTCAATCATATAAGTATGCTTAATCTTAACTAAAATATTATCAGAAACAGTATGTGCAATAACAAATGCACATACTGTTTCTGAGGAAGGGAGGGAAATTATTTGAAAAGGAGAGCAGACGGAAGATACTGTAAACAGATATTTGTCGGTTATAAACCTGACGGAACAAGAAAGATGAAAACTATATACGGGAAGACCGTTAAGGAAGTTGAAAAGAAAGAACGGGAATTAAGAAGTCAGATTGATAAAGGGCTGAATATAAGCAGAGATATGACGGTGGCAGAATGGGCGGATGAATGGATTAAAACATACAAAACCGGATTATCATATTACACGGTCAGAAGGTATCAAAGTATTGTTGATATACATATAAAACCGAATTTGGGAAGCATGCGATTGGGAAGCGTCAAGCTTTGCCATATCCAGAGCCTTATAAATAAACTGGACGCTTATTCAGTCAGCAGCTTAAAGAAGTTAAGAGACGCAATTCACCAGATGTATACTGCAGCAATAGCAAATGAGTTGGCTGTAAAGGATCCAACGGTTGGGCTTATAATAAACAAGAAAGAAAAGACGGAAAAAGAAGTTTTAAGCGATGATGAGATTACAAAAATAAATGAGTTTTGTAAAACAGCAGACTGCGGCACATTCGTTATGACTCTCCTTTATACCGGATTAAGAAGGGGCGAAATAGCCGCATTAACATGGGATGATATTGATTTTGAAAATAGTATTATTCATGTAAATAAGGCTGTAGTTTTTAAAAACAATCACCCGATAATCAGCACACCTAAGACAAAAAACAGTGTTCGTGAGATTCCCATGCTTGATGTTTTAAGGGAGTTTCTTGAAAAATATAAGGAAAAGTATATAGAAAAATACGGCAAAGATATACAAAATAAAACGGTATTTCTAAACGGATTGGGCAATCCTCACACGGAAAGCTCGATTAATAAATTCTGGAACAAATTTCAGCGTGAATATAATAATCATTATAAATCAGAGGTGAAATTCGGAATGCATCAATTCAGACACACCTTTTGCACTATGCTATACAATGCCGATGTTGATATAAAGACTGCGCAGGCTGTTTTAGGACACTCTGATGTTTCTGTGACTTTAAGAGTGTACACTCATTTAGCTGACAAGCAGAAAAAACGAAGTATTGATAAATTAAATGAGTATGTGGTAAAAGAATATTAATCAAGAAATGTATCAAATGGGGAATATATTTTATGTTGACTTTTTCAAAAAAATGTATTAAACTATGATTAGTCAAATCGTAATTAGACGAAATGGTGAATTCCGGTCAGGAGGACGACTATGTTTGTAGGACGCGAAAATGAATTAAAATTTTTGAATAACTGCTACGGAAGCGATAATGCTGAGTTCGTTGTGTTATATGGCAGACGAAGAGTTGGAAAAACAGAAACCTTGAAAGAGTTTTGTAAGGATAAGCCCCATGTTTTTTATTCCTGTCGTGAATACACATCAGAAAAGCAACTATCAGCGTTTTCTGATACTCTCCTTTCGTGGAAACCGGAAATAAAAGCATATACCGATTCTTTCGCCGATTGGGATAAAGCATTTTCATTTATCGGTGAAATGGGAGGAGAAGAAAAAACGATCATCGTCATTGATGAATTTCCCTATATGTGCAAAAGCAATCCAAGCATTCCGTCCATTCTGCAGATTATATGGGATACAATGCTTAAAAATAAAAATATAATGCTTGTTATATGCGGAAGTTCAATGAGTTTTATTGAAAAGGAACTTCTGTCAGAGAAAAATCCTCTTTACGGCAGAACTACAGGCATTTACAAAATGCTTCCTATGCCATACTATGATGCCATAAAATTTTTACCTGATTTTTCCGATGAAGACAAGCTTATTGCATATTCAATACTTGGCGGCATACCGCATTATTTAAAGCAATTTGATTCAAAAAGAACACTTAAAGAAAATATAATAAATAAAATTCTTACGAAAGGTACTGTTCTTTATTCTGAGGCCGAATTTTTGCTAAGGCAGGAATTGCGCGAGACTTCTATATATAACACAATAATAGAAGCCATAGCAGTTGGCAATACAGCTTTTAATGAACTTCTTACAAAAACGGGCATTGAAAAAAGTAAACTAAGTGTTTACTTAAAAAATCTTATTGAGCTTGGAATTGTAGAAAGAGAGTTTTCGGTTCTGTCAAGTGCCAAAGAACGTGCGAGCAGCAGTAAAGGACTTTATAACCTTACGGATAATTATTTTAAATTCTGGTATGCATACGGCTATTCCAATCTTTCGGATCTTGAAATGGATGATGCACAGGGTGTGTGGGAAGACTACATCGAAGGCTCGTTACATGATTATGCTTCAAAGTCTTTCGAAAAAGTATGTATTGAATATATGTATAGTCTGAACAGACAAAGAAAATTACCGTTTAGATTTTCAAAAATCGGTCGTTGGTGGGGTTCGGTAACAAAAATTGTTGAAGGCAAAAAAAGAACTTGTGCTGAAGAAGTTGATATTATTGCAGCTGACAAAGGTGAAGAAAATTTCATTTTGGGTGAATGTAAATTCAGAACGGAATTGTTTGATAACGGCGAGCTTAGAAAACTCAAAGAAAAGATGGAGTTACCCGGAAAGACATATTTTTATTTATTTTCACTGTCGGGATTCACAGATGCAGTAATTGAGGCATCAAGATTTGACGAAACTCTTTTTTTGATTGATATAGCGAAGATTGTAACAGTTCATAATGGGCAGTAAAATGTTAGCCAAATGTTATTCAGTCAGTCCAAAATTAAGTCAAGAAAAAATTCGTTTTAAGCACTATCTTTGTGTCATCAGAAAATATGACGTTCGATAA
This sequence comes from uncultured Eubacteriales bacterium, assembly GCA_934541205.1. GTDB lineage: Bacteria > Bacillota > Clostridia > Oscillospirales > RGIG7773 > RGIG7773. The sequence continues at coordinate 2,103 of CAKTDK010000113.1, read as the reverse complement.
ATATTGCAATCGCGCCATACAGTGGAGAATTTTGGCCGAATTTAGACAAGCTTATATTTACATTATTACTAAAACGTGTGATATATGTGCCTGAAATACGCTTTTTTATCATATTCGGTACATATTCTCCCAAAAGCGGTATTCGGTGTCCCAAATAAATTGCCTCCGGGTTAAATAAATTCATAAGAGTAACACAGCCTTCGGCAAGATACGCACATATCTGTTCCGAATTTTTACCTGCAAAATTCTCTCCGATTGATGCATACATTTCAAGGCAGCCGCGATTTCCGCAGCGGCACCTGGGGCCGTTTATGTTTACAGAAACATGACCTATCTCGCCCGCCGCTCTATTGCACAGTTTTCCGTTTAAGACTATTCCCGAACCAATTCCGTTTGAGGCGCCGATATATATATAATCCGAAACTCCCGAGGCATTCCCCCAGTATTTTTCCGCAACTGCAGAGGTGTTCATGTCATTGTCTACATAAACAGGCAGACTGTATCTGTTTTTGAGATAATCTTTTATATTATAATTTTCTATATTAAAAAAGTTGGGAGGATTAAAAACGACACCGCTTTCACTGTCAACCGGTCCTATTACAGATACACCTATTCCATACACGCGTTCATATTTTTTTAGCAGAGAGTCAACGGATCGGGATATCTTTTCGTTTATACTATTTTCAGTCTCGTCCGACAGCTTTGTTTTTATGTTATCCACAATATTTCCGCATATATCTCCGACAAAAACCTCCGCATAATCACGGCTTAAATATATACCTATGATATAATTACCCCTCTTAGCCGTAAGCATAATCGGATTTCTGCCTACCCGATGATTTTTCTGCTCATTTTTCTCACATATTAAATTTTCTGTGCTCAGTTCATTCACAAGATTTGTGACTGTCATTTTGGTGAGTCCGGTAAATCCTGATAGATCAATTCTCGAAATACTGCCGCTCATAATTATCTGCTTAAGTATGAGATTTTTGTTATTTATTTTATTTTTCGCTTGATTATCCGCACGCATAGACGTATCCCCTTTTGTGTAAAGTATAACATTTACCAATAATTTTGTCAAATTTGCTTTATGTGATTGACAAGCTGAAAAAAGTGTTGTATTATTAGTATAATGATTTTACTAATAAAAAGGTGGTATTAAAAATGAATGACGTTATAAAAAAAGCACTGTATTTTTATGAAAAAGCAAATATCGTGCTTACGGAAAAGGAAAAACAAAGTGTGGAAATTGCTTCGTTTGGTCTTAACGAGCTCGAAACCACAGGGCTTGAACTCATAACATATGTAAATACAGAAAGATGCTGTGCAAAGGAAATGGTGCTTTTTCCAAATCAGACCTGTCCCGAGCATCTTCACCCATCTTTGGACGGAAAGCCGGGCAAGGAGGAAACCTTTCGCTGTCGCTGGGGAAAGGTTTATCTGTATGTAAGCGGGGAAGAAACTCCAAACAGGGGTGTGACCCCTCCGGAGGGCGGAAAATATACTGTTTTCCATGAAATAGTCCTAATGCCGGGAGAGCAGTATACCATCTATCCGGAAACGAAGCATTGGTTTAAGGCAGGTCCGGAGGGAGCCGTTATAAGCGAATTCAGTACACACTCAAATGATGCAACAGATATATTTACAGACGAAAGGATTGTAAGATAATGTTATTATCTTTAAAGGAAATTCTTGAAGATGCGGAAAAAATATATAACACAAGAGAAGTAATCTTAGGAAGAGCTGATGCACTTCATCAACCGCCTTATGATAACCCTACCCATAGTGCGCCGGATAGAATTTCATCGTTTTGATGCATATAACGAAGCACTGTGTTGTTTCGTTGATTTTATCAAATCCGTCTTCAATAGCTTTTGCAGCAGATTCTGTTTTTAAATCACTGCCGGATTTAGAGTATTGTCTTGCTTTTTCCCTTGGTATGGTTGTTTGACGGAAAAGAGAGAAACCTTTTCGATTGATAGTAAAAGAGGATAAAACTGTAATGCCGAAGATTATTGATATTGTATCTTTAATCTTCGGCATTTTGTCAATTTTGTAATGCTTTTTTGAAACTGTTTTTGGGCAGTATCTTCTATTAAGAAG